>CAYSDF010000084.1:0-1520 GCA_964429675.1 uncultured Candidatus Saccharibacteria bacterium | reverse complement strand
GGAGCATTTACATATTTTACCCAGTCCTTAGCATTGCCGTGCATACCTGGAAACCCATGGGCCTGTACAAATGACACGCATTGTCCATCTCTGGTCCGTATGTAAACCTGAGAACCTAGAGTAACAGATTTAGCAACATAAACCGGCTTTGGGCCTGGCAGTTGACCATCGGGCACCATTAATTCATTTCCTGCTTCCAGGGCCTGACCCTCTTGAAGATCATTGAAAGATAGGACTTTACTTTCATTTGCTTTGTATTTCTTAGCAATCGAAGCAATAGTATCTCCACTTTTCACAGTATGAATAACGCCGGTAACAGGCGGGATCTTTAACACTTGGCCAAGGCTTAATATATTGGGATTCTTTATGCCATTAGCCCAGATAACTGTATCTGTACTGACTCCGAAATTAGAAGCAATGGAGCCAATAGAATCACCGGATTGAACCGTATATTCTACGACTTGATCTGATTTAAAGCCGAGCAAAGAGTCAGAAGAAGCTGAAATATAGGCCTGGCTGGTATCATCTTCTATAGAGGCCAGGCTAACCGTGCTAATATTAGGGTCGCCCCGACCAGAAAGTGCTGTAACATAGTCACTGCTATCTGTTAATTGACTACTAGGGGTAGGCACATAGTAATTATCCGTATAGGCTGAGGTCTCTTCCGTCGATTCTCTTAGGATATTGCTAAATAGACTACCCTGATTATTGCCTCCGCTTTTAAAACCAAGGAAGATAAAAACTATCAATATCGTACCGGACAAGAACAAAAAATCACTTTTTAGAAAGCTTTTTATTTTATCGCTGGGCCTAATAAACTTTAATATTCTAGACCTTACGTAAAATTTAATTTTATTTAGTTTAATACTAATAGTAGTTAAAAATTAGCCTTTTTAGCCAAAAAACGGCCCATAGACTCTAAAACGTAAAAATTCTCCAAGTGAGAATTGCTTAGTGAAAGAATATCATTTTTTTGATACCTAAGTCAATCGGGCTTGTTGATACAAAGTTAATAAAGTTATACATTATGCGCCATGACTAAAATTTCAGAACTAGGTTTTGTAGCTGAAGGACTTGCCGCAAAATTCTTAGAATCGCGGGGCTATAAAATTATAGGCCACAATTACCGCAAACCTTGGGGAGAAATTGATGTTATCGCACAGAAAGAGGGGATAATTATTTTTGTTGAGGTAAAAGCTAATTCTAAATCTAATTCGGGATTTGAAGCGGAACTAAGAGCTGATTGGGACAAAATGCGAAAAGTTGTCAGGACTGCAAGAACTTATTTAATTGATAAAAAATATCCTACTGACCAGGAGTGGCAAGTCGACATTGTGTCCGTAACATTCGATAGGGGCAGAGGAGTAGCTAAAATAAAACATTTCAAAGGTATTGAGGTCTGAGCCCAAAACACCCCAACCCATTTTTATCCAGCCCTGCATGTCATGGGCGAATCGCAGTCTAGTCCGCCTCCGTCAGCTGACGGAGGCGGACGCAAAATTCAGAACTCGCTTTGCTCA
>CAYSDF010000083.1:0-1521 GCA_964429675.1 uncultured Candidatus Saccharibacteria bacterium | reverse complement strand
ACGGCAATCTATGATAAAAGCCGAGTTTTATACGGATTAAATAAGGCTAAAGTAGAAATAAGAAAAAACGAGAACTGTATCTTAGTAGAGGGCAATATGGATGCGATAATGTCTTATCAGGCCGGAGTTAAGAATGTAGTTGCTTCCTCCGGCACCGCCCTCACTCCTAATCATTTGCGTCTTTTACAGCGCTATACCAATAATCTTAACTTCTGTTTTGATCTGGATCAGGCCGGTAGTATTGCCACTAGGCGAGGAATAGGCCTTGCCCTTGGCCAAGACTTTAATATAAAGGCGATCAAGATAGAGGATAAGGAATGCAAGGATCCCGCAGATTTTGTAAAAAAATACGGTGATAAATGGAAAGATGTTGTTGCTAATTCTAAATCGGTCATAGATTTTTACTTTGATAAATCCAGATCTGAATTTGATTTCACTTCTCCTGACGGCAAAAAGAAAATTATTGCTGCATTGGCTCCGCTAATAAATCGCTTGGCTAGCAAGATTGAAAAGGCTCATTGGGTATCCCAGCTGTCCATGCTGTTTAAAGCTCCCGAAAATGCAGTTGAGGCCGATATAAATTCCGTAAAAGATGACCTGGCTGTTTATGATAACTCTGAACCACAGATGTCACCCAGCACACATTCGAAAAAAGAATTTCCGCCTGCCGACCGGTTCAGTAGAGCTCTTCTGGCGATAATAATAAAGAATCCTAAGCTGTTCAAGGATGATCTGAAGAGTATAAACCGCCAATATCTCAATCCAGTTACTATTGAAATCATAAAATCCCTCTCCAAGGAGGATCTTGATAGTTTTGACTTCAATAAATTCTGTAAAAAATTTGATGAAGCTACGTCTTTTGAGTTGAATGTTTCATATTTGGAATCCCAGGAACTATGGAAGGATTTTGACGAAAACGAGCTAAAAAAGGGATTCTATGGTATAGTGAATAAACTAGACCACAGGGCCATTAGTGCCCAATTAACCAGCCTAGAGCTGGACATCAAAGATGCCGAAAATAAGAGAGACAAAGATAGGCTATCGGCGCTCTTGTCAGAGTTCAACAATTTAACTAAAAAACTCCCTAAATTACAGGGCTAATTTTTATAATAGCGACCCCGAACATTAATAACTGGATTTCATCCCGCCAGGGCGGGATCCAGTTACCGGTAAAGTTGTAATAAAGAAGCAAATTTCTCGAAAGCAGCGGCCCGGGACTTCTTTATTACAACTTTACCTTTAATGTTTGTGGGCCCGCGCTAATATGCCAAAAAAGAAAAAGTCTCCCAAAAAGAAACTCTCTAAGAAACCCCACAAGAAGGCGGGGAAAGTTAAGGCTAAAAAAGTAAAGAAATCTAAAAAGCAGAAGAGAGTTTCAGCCGGCGACAGAGCCGTTCTCTCTGAGAATGCTGTTGCGGCCCTGATTGATAAAGGAAAGCACAGGGGATTCGTAACTCAAGCTGAGATCATAAACTCAATTCCTAATATCGAAAAAGACATCGAAGGTCTTGAGCGTCTTTA
>CAYSDF010000082.1:0-1534 GCA_964429675.1 uncultured Candidatus Saccharibacteria bacterium | reverse complement strand
TGAGTCGTTGACTCACTAATCAGTAATAATCTTGGGATTCGTGCGATGACGTTTCTCAAAACCAAAAACCCCCGAAAGGGGGTTTTTGGTTTTGGGGTAGCTGTGCATAACAGATAAATACTTCCTTGTTATAATATAAAGTATGAATAAACACTTGTTATCGTCTTTATTGCTAGCCGGTATTTTTATAGTTGTTGGGCATTATAGCTCTGCTCAGCAGTCTCCGGTTCTGACTGCGACACTAGATAGTAATACTCCTCCAGCACAAACTTTGTCAGCTGGTGCTCAAAATGTAGATGTAGCAAGGATTACTCTAGCCGCATCCGGTGGCGATGTATTCTTGAACGGAATATATTTGGCTACAGATGTATCGGGAGGATTAAGCAACTTTACTGATATTTTTATATACGATACTTATAATGGGCTAACTTTAATTGGCAGGTATCCTAACCAAAGCGCAAATCCAAATCTAGTACAATTTTCAACTGTTACCATAGGGAATGGAATGTCCAAGACATATCTGGTGCGGGCTAGTCTGGCATCTTCTGCCGCTGGTAAAGTTCGCCTTGGTTTTAGTGGATTTACTTTTGCCACGCAGGCTGTGCCCACTTTAAGCGGTGTCCCTATTTACGGCAATACCTTAACTTTACCCGGAGCTACTCCGACTCCGAACCCTTCGCCAACTCCTATGCCTACAGCTTCGGCAACTCCCACGCCCTCTCCTACAAACAGTCCGACTCCGGTGTCACTTGGCTTCACCAGTCTGGCTGCATTGGGGCTAAAAGAAGGGGATACTATCAGCGCCTCCAGTTCAAATGACCCAGATATTTATATTCCCAATGATTGGGGCTATAAGAGACTATTTTTGAATCCGATAATATTCAGCTTTTATGGCCAGTTAGGCGGATTTGCAAGGGTTAAAAATATAAGCCCTACAACGAGGGACATTCTAGTTACCTCCGCTCTATTCAGGAATTGCGAAACCAATGATCCCAGGGTCTATGGCTTAGAGGTGACTGGGGAGGATATAGGAACATTGCATTGGGTAAAAATTTCTGGATCTCAGGCAGTCCAAGATGATTCCGAATTCTTCAAAAAGGTATTTTGTATCAATAATAATGAGTTTAGCTGGTATGCTAAAGGTTACGACTATACTTCCGTCAATCAGGTCCCGAAATATTCCCGCTAAATTTGGCAGTAAGATCGTAAACATAAGATCCCAGCTGTACAAGGGGGTATTATAACCCAGAGGGAGACTTATCAACAGCATTAGTTTTAATGAAATAATTAGAAGCGGTATAATAGATGCTAGGAATCTAGGAATCCTGCCGGAAGTTTTAACTGGCGAGGGTTAATAATAATACTGTCGTTCTGTATATTACCGGCATCATATGCAAGTAATACTAGGGACAGTTAAATTTCCTACAGGATGAATAAAAAACACTCTTATAAACGATTAATCGGTAAGGTCTCGGTCGTAGTTATGCCCCTGGCAGTAATGTTATTATTAGCTTCTGGGGTTTTTTTATTGGGA
>CAYSDF010000081.1:0-1710 GCA_964429675.1 uncultured Candidatus Saccharibacteria bacterium | reverse complement strand
ATTCTTTAGGCGGCTAAAGCACGCCTTAGAAACTTATCCGAGCCTCCAGGAAGGAGAAAAATGGGTTGGGGTCTTTTGGCTGGGTAATACATGTATGTTAGGCCAAAGCCCCGCTCTGATTTTTATCATTTGCAGGTTTGGCAGGAAGACTAACTAGTAACTATTTATTTTTACGAACAATCCTATAGGAGGCCGATGAAAATCAGAGTGGGGCTTTGGCCCTACGGGCGCCTTTTTATTTGGATAATTTCCTGGTAGATTAGGAGGTATGAAATTCAACTATCCTAAAAATGATGCTAAATACCATTGGACTCAGCATGTAGCAATGAAAATGATGTTTTATGGTCTGACGCCGGACAGGGTTAAGCGGGTCATCAGAAACCCAAAGAGAAGCGAGAATGGAGTAGCTGAAAACACTATTGCCGTAATGCAGCCTTCGACCAATATCAAAAAACCAACCGAGGTCTGGGTTATGTATCAAAAACGCGGCACCAAAAAGATCATCATCACAGCCTGGCGTTATCCAGGAATCAGTCCCATCCGCGATCAAATTCCAATTCCGGCCGATATATTAGCTGAACTCAAGGAAAGCGGGGCGATTTGATTAACAGAAAAAGCCAAGCCTTTCATGATTTTTATCATTTAGATACTTGGCAGGGAAATGAATGGTAATTAAGGAACGAAGGTTCCGAAATGCCAAAGACAGTAGTCGTGGTACTATTTATTTTTACGAACAATCCTATAGGAGTAGGATAAAAATCATGAAAGGCTTGGCTTGATTTTATGGTAGTTCTATGTTACTATATTTTGGCAGCTTAACAGAAGGAGTGTTTGTGGCAGTAGAGAAAAAGTTTGTCAGAAAGCTCATTGATCTTACTAATGCCGGGAAACTGGATTGGAAGGGTGATCGCAGCGCCTATCTTGTTGAATATTCTGGCGGCGTAATCCAATTGTTCTTTGAGGGCGGTCATTATGTCGTTCAAGTAGAAGGCATTAATATTCGTGAGGCAGATCTGGATTTTGATGGCAGCCTTGAAGAGCTTAATATGGCTATTGTGGCTAGTTCGAGAGAGGTAAAGCGAGTAAATGTGCCTATGCCCAGCTACAACAAAGAATACATTCAGTATGTGATAAGCGAATTAGATAAATTGGGCCAATAGGCCCTTTTGTTTTTATATTAAATTTTGCGCACAAGAATAGGATAGATTGATCAAGCGAAAACCCTGCCCCAATTTTCATCGGCCTCCTATTGGATGTATCTTTATGAGTAAGTAATTACTTATCTTTCTTTCTTCAATTCGTCTAGATGATAAAAATCGGAGCAGGGCTTTCGCTTGATTTTATGACGGGTTTGTCTTACTATATTTTGGCAGCTTAACAGAAGGAGTCGTCATGTCACTAGAAAAAGATCTGGTTAAGAAGCTTATAGAACTTACTAATGCCAAAAAGCTGAAATGGAACGGCAATGATGTCGGGGGCTATCTTGCCGAGTATTCTGATTCTGGTGGGATTATTCAACTTTTCAACGAGGGCGGACATCTTTCTATTGAGGTAGACGGTACTTCTATTAGTGAGTCAGATTTGGACTTCGATGGTAGTTTGGATGAACTGGAAACAGCTATAAGAGGCTATAGAGTAAAAACATATCCGATGCCTACTGTTCCTAGCCGCGAAGAATGCATTAAGTATACGCTGGATCAGCTAGATAAA
>CAYSDF010000080.1:0-1749 GCA_964429675.1 uncultured Candidatus Saccharibacteria bacterium | reverse complement strand
CGTCCCGATACTCCTGAATCGGCCCTGGAATCAATAGGAGTCATTAGAGATTTCTTGATTGGAAATTGGAAATTGGAAATTGGAAATTCACCCCCGGTGTTATATGGTGGATCAGTCAATTCTAAAAATGCCTCAGACTTTCTGAAGCAGCAAGAGATCAATGGTGTCCTCGTTGGAGGAGCCAGCGTCATCAAAGAAGAATTTGTTAAGGTTCTCGAAATTGCAGCTTCTATCAAATAGTTTCTCAGCCTCTCCCCAATTTCTGACCGCTCAACCATTGTATTGAAGGTACATGGTTTTATGCTAAAATCAGGCATCTTTTATAACCAGGAGCACAGATGACGCTAAACGGTGTCCTTAGCGGTATTTTCATTGCCAGAGCCTCTAAATCTCTGGAGTCTACTAGGGTAAAAGCGGTTAATGTCTTGGATAATGGCCTTCAGAGAGATAAGCACCAGAGCTGGTTCCGAAAAGCCGATGCTAGAGCTAAGCGTTATAAGAAAGGTACTTTAATTTGGAATAGCAGACAGATATCAGTTGTCTCAGAAGAAGATCTTGCTTTGATCGCAAGAGATCTAAGAATTGATAAGATTGAGCCTGAGTGGCTTGGAGCTAACCTGTGTGTTAAAGGGATTCAGGATCTTTCTCTACTAAAACCCAGGACCAAAATATTTATTCCAAATGAAAATAAAGGAGACTCTGAGGTGGGGTTGTATATAACGGCTCCTAACAAACCATGCATGGCACCGGTAGAAGTGATAATGAAATATTGTCCGCAGATCAAAGGATACGAATTGGAATTTGTAAAAGCCGCACTCAGCAGAAGGGGAGTGGTAGCAGTAGTAGAACACGGCGGAGTGATTTCTGAAGGTGCAGAGATAGCAGTCGTGATACAGGATTAATTGTCCCGCCTTGGCGGGACTTTTTGTTTGAGAAATTCAAAGCCATAACCCCCACTCCCATTTTCATCGCCCTCCTCTTGGGGTACTCATATAAATAGATTAATCATTTTCCAGACCGATTGGGGCCACCCCGACCCGGCCATGCGGCTCCCATTCGGGCGGCCGTTCCGGGTCACCCCAATCGGTTCCCAGGAAAATCTCATAATTGTTTATTGAGTACCTACCCAATCGTCATGATGATGAAAATAAGAGTGGGGGTTTGGCTTCCCAACTACAATCCAGTAGATAATAATGGCTTAAAACCTAGATTATTTGAGCCTGTGGATAGGGGCATTTTAGTCACTACTGAACTATGGTATTATATAAGTAATAAACAAATACATGGTCCAATACTTAGAGAAGTACAAAAAGAACATTGCCATCGACATGCGAAAGCGCGGACTTTCGTATTTGGATATCAAAAATAAATTAAATATTCCAAAATCGACACTATCTTTTTGGTTAAAAAAAATAAAACTGTCGGATGATCAGAAAAAAAAGTTGAATGACAGAAAGTTAGCGGTTTTGAAATCAAATTCTGAGAAAAAAATTATAAAAACTAAGAAATTAATTGACGATATAAAAGTCTTGGCGATCCAAAACATAAAAGAAATCTCTACCAAAGAACTTTGGTTAATGGGGATCATATTATATTGGCGGGAAAGACTTTTGAGCGGTAATGAATCCGATCTTGGCAAAGGCATCAGGTTTACAAGTTCGGACCCGTATCTTGTGAAGCTGTTTCTAAAATGGCTACAGGACGTTGGGAAGATAACAAATGATGAGATTAAATTCGATATCTTCATAG
>CAYSDF010000079.1:0-1769 GCA_964429675.1 uncultured Candidatus Saccharibacteria bacterium | reverse complement strand
AATAAGATGCTTTTTTGTTGTTGACCAAAGCCCTACTCTAATTTTTATCCTACTCCTATTGGATTGCTCGTAACAATAAATAGTTACTGATTCAGCTTCCTACCAAGCCTGCATATGATAAAAATTAGAGTAGGGCTTCTGCTAATACATATTAAATTAACTTAAAACATGGATCCCTAACCGCAGGAGAGTTGGTCTCTGGGGATCTCCCGCAGGTTGGCTGAACCGAGGGACGAAGTGCAAAATTCTAGCAAGAATTTATGCCGTGCCCCAGAGAGCAAGCTCTCCTGCGGTTAGCACTGGGGTGTGGGAATAGTAATAAGACCCTGTTCGGGAGTACAAAGCTTGTAGCCTTGTAAAATTATAAATCAGGGTTTATAATGCTTATTATGTCGAAATTAAAACAATCAACTAAAAAGGAAATAAACTGGCAGAAGTTTTTAAAGTACAGAGATATGGTGATGCCGATGGTTTTAAAGACGGGAGATGCTTTAAAACATTTTGAATCAAAATCCTTGAAGAAAGTCAGAAAAGTAGGCAGGGTATTAAAAACAAATAAAGACGAGATAGGGGAGGAGCTGGCGGAAGTCTTATATTGGTCGTTCATGATAAGCCATGTCATGGGCATAGATATAAAGAAGAGCTTTGATGAGAAGATGGCAGAAAATACCGAAAAGTTTCCTTTAGACGGAAACAAAAATAATATTAAAAAACCAATTAAAAAATGAATCCTCCTCGCGGCTAGCCGCGAGGCGTCAAGAGTAGGCGTAACCTCTTGACGCCGCTGCAAAGCAGCAGATTATTCACTCCTTTTAGCTTCGATCGGACAAAATAGAAATTAATTTCTATTTTGCTCCTCGCTCGCTAAAATAAACAATAAATATATGGATAACGAATTATTAAACAACGAGTCGTTAGGCGATAAGAATATGATTCATGAATTTAATGGTGAGGCGCCGGCTCCGGAAAGTGTTAAGCCGGGAAAGTCGCGAAGAAAGATAGTTATTATAGTTGGCACCATCATAGTTATAGCCGCATTGCTTTTTTACTTCAGAGGGGCTTTTGTCGCGGCTATGGTCAATGGTAGTTTTATAAGCAGAGCAAGTCTGGATAGGGAGTTGGAAAAAGCATCAGGTAAGCAAATCCTGGACGGCTTGGTTACCAAGAAATTAGTCGAGGAAAGTGTGAAAGGAATAAATGTCAGCAAAGAGGAGGTAGATGCTGCAAAGAAAACTATTGAAGATCAATTGCAGTCTCAAAATATGACATTGGATAGCGCCCTTAAGGCTCGTGGTATGAGCATGCAGGATTTTACTAATCAGATCACTATTCAGACAAAGCTCCAGAAACTATTTGCCGATAAGGTTCAGGTTACCCCTGAAGAAATAGCGAAGTTTATAAAAGATAGTAAACTCACCGTGCCTAAAGGATCAAAGCCGGAAGATTTTAATGTGCAAGTGGCAGCACAGCTTAAGCAGCAGAAGTTCAGCCAGGAAGTTACTAAATTGGTTGCTGATTTAAAGGCTAAAGCTAAGATAACGTATTTCTTAAACTTTTAGATATAATTGTTAGTAAACAGCCCCGCCATAGCGGGGCTGTTTTAGTTGACGCTAGTATTTAATATGATAATATTATCGGGCATTATACAGATGGAGGCATCTGTTCATATGTCTAGTCTTGTCAAACTCTTTTCTATCGTTCTTGGTTGGCTATTTGTTCTTTCTCCCACCTGGCTTTTTATCGGGGTTAAGTACGCCTTGGCCCCAGAA
>CAYSDF010000078.1:0-1787 GCA_964429675.1 uncultured Candidatus Saccharibacteria bacterium | reverse complement strand
AAGAGGCGAAGCCTCCTCTTGATACCTCGCGGCTTGCCGCGAGGAGGATTCATTTCCCTGCCCACTTTTTTAATTCATCGTAAGACGCTTCGCCGCAAATAGATTCTCCGTTTTCCGTATTGAAGAAAAATGGCACGCCTCCACAGTAGCCTTTATCATATTCCTCCATTTTTACGGCATTGACCTGATTGTGCCAAACTTCGTATTGAACCACTTCGACGCCCTCCTCTTTTTTCAGGCGCTCAACAAGAGGCGCCGTCACCTCACAATGCTCACATTCTTTTCCGTAGAATTCTAATAGCATTGATATTATTTCCAGACTGCGAGAATCGCTCCGGCTATCAAAAGATATGCCAACTGATAACCATTAGTAATCAGCCAAAGCTTCCAGGGCTTACCCTCCCAAAGAACCGTACCCAGAGTAACCGGAGCAATAAAACCCAACCAGCTCCAAAAACCAGCCATAAGTCCGCCTGATACTCCAGCCACCATTAAATATGTTGAGGCAAAAATAATTGAATGGGCTAAAACATAGCTCATTACCAAAGATCCGACAAACATGAGTGTATAAGCCCTTATCATTGCGGCTTTAGCCTTTGGATCATTCTTCATCTCCGGGTTAATACCCGATAAGGCCATCCACTGTTTACCAAAAAGCGGGCCATACCATACTGTGCCCAAAACCATACTCATTATTGCTGATACCAACACTGCTAGATAATTGATCGGAACATTCATTTTATAAATGTTAAAAGTTTATCTATCTATTATAGCTGATGTAGGTGAAAATCAAAAGAATCCCGCCATAGCGGGATTCTTTTGATGGTTAGGATTAAGCGAGATTAGCGGAAAGTAGCATCCCAGAATGAAAGGTAAGCTTGGCTCTTAGATAACTGAGCCGTAGCAGATACTCCCGGAGTAAATGTTACACTATCCCCGCTGGTGTTAAATGCTCCCAGGACACCGATCTGTGTCTTTATAGTATTCGTATTTGTTCCGCAATAAGCTGTTCTTGCAGTTGCAAGCATAGCTTCAGAACCCGAACCGAATTTAGCAACATTTAAGACTGCAGCTAGATATTGCTGAAGCATTTGCATTCTTGTCTGATCAAGCTGACTGCGCTTTCCACCTAATACCTGTTGGCTTATATTAGCCCAGAATCCGCCCAATAACTGATTCTGATTAGTTGCAGGAACAGCTGTAATCGGATTCAACGTACAAAGGTTTTTATCAGCAGGTGAAACCAAGGTATTCCAGGTATTGTTTGCAAGACCAGTATGGGTCTGCCAGAAACCTTGGGTTCGAGTTGCAAGAGGCGCTGTGTTTTCATAAGTACACGTTACAATGGCTCCATTTGCTACACTGAAGTTCCAAGAATCAGGAATTCCATCGTTGTTTGTGTCGGTTCCCGGTGTACCACTGTCACATGATGCACCCGTGAGAGTCCAACCTGTCGGTACAGATGCTTCCGTAGCAGTGTAGCTGCCGGCATTAACTTCTGTATTGACACTACCAGTTCCATTTGGATTTCCGGTTGTAGTTACGGAGGGATTATAGTCGACTGTTCCATCAACTAAGAAATTAAATGTTCCGTTTCCACCTTTAGCATTTTTAACGATCACAACTTGTCCGGGCTGGTCGCTGTTGGTCAAAGTGCAAGTCTTTGATTCACCAAGAGCAACTGTAGTAGCACCGCTCGAATTACAGTCTCCTGAATATCCATCAAATGTGTAACCGGAAAGTTGATGCTCCCCTGCAGTATAGGTTCCAGGATTGACAGGAACAGC
>CAYSDF010000077.1:0-2089 GCA_964429675.1 uncultured Candidatus Saccharibacteria bacterium | reverse complement strand
GGGCGAATCGCAGTCTTGTTTGTAGGAAAATTCAGAACTCGCAAAGCCTCAGACAGCTGAATTTTCCAACTAGACTGACTGATTCGTTGCCATGCCACTCCAGGAAGGTGATTCAAGGAGGAGAGGCTTGGGGGCAAGAAAGACAAAGCATGGATAAGCTAACCGCAGGAGAGTTGATCTCTGGGGATCTCCCGCAGGTTGGCTGAACCGAGGGACGAAGTGCAAAATTCTAGCTAAGAATTTATGCCGTGCCCCAGAGAGCAAGCTCTCCTGCGGTTAGCATGAGGAGTAGTAATAGTCATAGGACCCCGTCTAGGGTAGGACTACTACTTTGACTTCAATGACCACCTAGCAGACATTATTCTTCTGCCGTTAGTAGTTTTTAAGTTTGAGCAGGAGGCCAGATGGATTGAGACGCCTCGATTTAGGGTCAGGTAACCCTTTATCTTATCGCCGTACACGGGATTGCAGCATTTGGATATTTTATAAAGTAATCCCTTCTGTCCCTGGATAATCGGCACTCCACTTGGAACAGCCGACTCAAAAGCTACCCTCTTTTTCTTGCGAGGAATTTTCTTTATCTCCACTATCTCCTGGGCAGGATTTTTTGCTTCCATATCTCGGAACCAGGATCTTATTCTTCTTTTAGCTTCATTTGTTTTTACAAATTCAAGCCAATCGAAAGAGGGCTTTTTATTTTTACCTTTTAAAATTTCTACAACATCTCCGTTTTTAAGTTCAAAACTAAGCGGAACCATTTTTTCGTTAACTTTTGCTCCGGTTACGCAGTGGCCAAGATCACCGTGGATGGCATAAGCGAAATCAATAGGCGTAGCTCCTTCGGGAAGATCTTTAACATCACCCTTGGGAGTAAAGGCGAAAATTCGGTTTTTGAAGAAATCTATTTTAAGGTTGCTAAAACCCTCGCCAGTCTTGGTATCTTTAAGGAAATTCTTAAGTTGGGAAACCCACTGGATCTCGCGCTTGTCGGCGATGGTTACTTTCTTTTTTCCAGCCTCTGAATAGGCCCAATGGGCGGCGATACCGTTTTCGGCATGTTCATGCATATCCTCAGTCCTGATCTGAATCTCAACAACCTTTCCTTTCTCGCAGAAAATAGTGGTGTGAAGGGATTGATAGCCGTTTGGTTTGGGCAGGGCGATGTAGTCTTTGATAAGGCCGGGGAATGGCCTGTAGAATTTATGAATTACACCAAGGGCCTCATAGCATGATTTAATATCCGGAACGATAATTCTCATTGCTACTAGGTCAAAAACCTTCTCCGGATCAACGCCCTTACGTCTTAACTTCTGATACAAGCTATAATAATGCTTAGCCCTAGAGTGCATATCTAATACCTTGATTCCCGCATCGGTAAGATGTCTTTTGATAATAGGTTTAGTCCGCTCAATATATCGGGCTGTGTCTTTATATTTTTCTTGGACCTCTTTTATAAAAGCTGAATATTCTTCGGGGTACACATATGGGAAGGCCAAATCCTCAAGCTGGCCTTTTAGGCGGCCCATGCCAAGGCGGGCGGCGATCGGGGCATATATTTCTAATGTTTCAAGGGCGATTTGGCGCTGACCCTCTTTATTTTGATATTTCAGAGTTTCCATGTTGTGGTATCGGTCAGCAAGCTTTATCAATATAACTCTGATATCTTCAGCCATAGCGAAGAACATTTTTTTAAGAGAGCTCAAATGATGGCTGTAATCAACAGCCTCCTTTTTGCTTTTAGGATCTTGTTTGGCTGTATACTCAATTTTGCCTAGCTTAGTGACGCCTTCTACCAGAAATTCTATTTCTTTACCAAATTCCTCACGGATATATTTGGGAGTTATGCTCGTGTCTTCTATAGTATCATGGAGCAGGGCAGCGGCTATTGTCGTGGCATCAAGGCCGAGCTCAGATAAAAAATAGGCAGCATGGAGGGGGTGATGCATATATTCTTCTCCCGAGAGCCTTTTCTGGCCCTCGTGAGCCCTTAAAGCCACATCAAAGGCTTTTTGAATGAGCTTCCGGTCGGCCTCCTTGTATGCGGGATTACCTAGTATTTTTTCGAGTAAATGAGTCATTTTGAGATTGA
>CAYSDF010000076.1:0-2293 GCA_964429675.1 uncultured Candidatus Saccharibacteria bacterium | reverse complement strand
AAAATGGATTCTAACTTAGGATTCTAAAAATAACATAGGCGCCTAATATCAAGAGGCCGCGAGAGACCAATCTTCTATATAGAGGGCGTCTTTCAAGTTTTTTATAAAACCTATCTTGTTCTTGGTAATGCTTAAGATCTTCGCTTGATAGGCTAAGGATATCTTGGTACTTTGCCGGATCAAGTCGAGTCTGTTCTTTGCAGTTACGGCAAAAAAGACGTCTTCGCCCCGATATGCAATTTACTGATACATGGTTACAAAATCCACATCTAAAAAGAAAATAGGGCTGATGACCAGTCATAATCGGTTCACAAAATTTACCTACAAAAATTGGCTCATCACCAATATTTTCCCTAAGTTCTCTTGATACGTGATATAAGAGAATGTCCTCTTTATCGCCTACGAAATTACATTCTTTGCAATCTGTGTCTTTATGGAAAGGATTCATTCTGCAATATTCTTCCTCACTAATAACAACCCTCTGGCCATTTCTAATAACTGTACGGACATTCCCATCGAAAAAAACGGCCTCGTCCTCAGGCACCCCGGGAACAAAATCCATTTGTTTCTACCTCATTTTTAAGATACAATATTGAAAGCCTACACACTTTACCATTTACTATAATTATGTCAATCGAACTCTCAAAAGCCTACAATCCAAAAGAAGTTGAGGATAAAATATATAAAATCTGGGAAGGGAGTGGTTTTTTCAATCCGGATAATCTACCTGGAAAACGAGCCAACAAATTCGTAGCTGCTATTGCTCCGCCCAACATAACTGGGGAGCTTCACATGGGTCATGCCTTGGAGCACACCATGCAAGATATAGTTTTCCGAATGAAAAGAATGCAAGGATATAAGACCCTCTGGATACCGGGCATAGATCACGCTAGTATTGCGGTTCACGTATTGATAGAAAAGCAATTAGCTAAAGAAGGGCTCACAAGACACAAGATAGGTCGTGAGGAGTTTTTAAAACGTGCCTGGGCTTGGAAGGAAAAATACGGTACTGCTATTTTAAATCAATTCAAAAAGCTGGGTTTATCGGTAGATTGGACCCGAACTAGATTCACCATGGACGATGCCTATGTGAGGGCAGTAGAAACAGCATTCAATCACTATTATAAAAAGGGGTGGATATACCAGGGCGAGCGGGTTATTAACTGGTGCGTCAAAGATGCGACATCGGTTTCTGATCTTGAAGTAAACTACGTCCCCGAGAAAGGCAAATTATACTATATAAAATACGGCCCCTTCACCCTGGCTACTGCTCGTCCGGAAACTAAGCTTGGCGATACTGCACTAGCTGTCCATCCTTCTGACAAAAGATATAAAAATTATGTGGGCAAAGATTTAGAAATTGAATCGGTAGACAATTCTATCCCCGCCGACCAGTCCCCGGCAGCTAAAAAAATAAAAATTAAGGTTGTCGCCGATCATGCTGTTGATCCTGAGTTTGGCACAGGAATTATCAAGGTGACACCGGCTCATGACCTGACTGACTTCGATATTTCCCAGCGCCATAATCTTCCGATTATAAAAATCATAGATGAGCGTGGTAAGATGAATGAAAATGCCGGCATCCGATATCAGGGCATGAAAGTTGCTGAGGCCAGGGAACAAATAGTAAAAGACTTGAAAGCGATTGGATTGTTGGAAAAAATTGAAGACTACGATCATAACGTCGGCCGCTGCGAGCGTTGCAACTCTATAATAGAGCCTCTTCCATCAAAGCAATGGTTTTTAAAGATGGGAGAACTGGCCAAGTTGGCAATCAAAGCCCTTGATGAAGGCCAAATAAAGTTCCACTCCGAGAGCTGGGCCGGACCTTATAGGGCTTGGCTTTTAAACCTTAGAGACTGGAATATATCACGCCAACTTTGGTGGGGACACAAGATCCCCCTGGAAGGCCAGGATGACATATTCGACACCTGGTTTTCTTCTGCCCTTTGGCCCCTGGCCGTCCTAGGTTGGCCCGAGAAAACAAAAGACTTCCAAGAATACTACCCAACTAATTTCATCACCAGCGGCCGTGATATTCTTTTCTTATGGATAGTTCGGATGATTTTTTCAGGAATGGAATTCACCGGCCAAGCACCATTTCACGATATCTATATCCACCCGACAGTGCAGACCAAAGACGGAAAAAGAATGTCTAAATCTTTAGGCACTGGAGTTGACCCTATCGGATTAACAGATAAATATGGCACCGATGGCCTACGCTTTGGCTTGGCCTATCAAAATACCGGCGTTCAGGATATTCGCTTCAATGAAGATGTAATTTTGATGGGTA
>CAYSDF010000075.1:0-2387 GCA_964429675.1 uncultured Candidatus Saccharibacteria bacterium | reverse complement strand
TCTCCAAGATTGAGAACTTCTTTCATCTCTCTTCGGAGCTGATTGACGGTGTATCCGCTCATATCTTCGAGCTCAACTTGGTTGGCTCCACAGATCGCCTTTAGCTTCAGGGGCTTCGCCGGAACCGGGGCTGCCGTATCCGTAGTCGTCGGTGTTGCAAGGGTCGTGTCTTGGTCTTTCATTGGTGGTGGCCTCCTTCTTCTTTTTTCTGTCAGGGAACTAAGTGCGAGTATCTTATAGTACTATCTTGGCTTAGTCAAGGGCCAGGGCACAGAACGGACATTGCCAGTCTTAAGATCAAAGTAGATCTCATGGTAGGGAATGGTTTGGTCTTGTAGCCACATGGTATAGGCGTTAAGGATCAGCGTAGCAGCGGTCATATTAACAGCTAGTATCTGAGTTTCACCAGCTTTCGCTGCTTCTTCGCAGGATAGTTCAGCTGGATTACGATCTTTTGGATTTTCAATTTCTGGATGATGCCATGTCAGTGGCGGGGTTTTGTGCTTTCCTTTATGACGCCAGAAGATTTGAACATTCCCATCATATAGATCATTTCCTCCTGAAATAAGAAGGCAATTTTCTAGAGATAGAACATGGTCGTTAACTAATTTTCTGGTGGCGTGATTGTCGCAACCTAGAAAAACAGTATCTCCTTCCCTGATCAAGACAAATACATTTTCACTATCAACAAAACATGGCTTTGCCTCAATCTTAAGCGCTGGGAACAATGGGCTCATCGCTTTTTGCATCGCCTCGGCCTTATTGGCAAAGCTGGTCACTCTTTGTCTCTCCAGATTATGTTCTCTGAAAGCTTTACCATCGATTAGAATGACTCTCTTGGCAACTTGAGGAGAATTAGAATATGCCATTGTTCTGCAAAGTGGCTCTACAAGGTTGCTTCCAATCCCTCCAAGGCCAATCAGAACTGCTCTCATTTCTTCACCCCCCGTGTCATTGTAAGTTCTTGTATTAGAGTTTTTACGATAACATTCTTTTTCCATTCCGGATTTGGTTTGTAATCTGGTGGCAAAACGAGCATGCCAGGTTCAGATAGTCGGTACATTTTCTGGTCCTCTAGATTTATCCAGCGTTTCCAGTAAGAGCTTTCTTCTTTTTCATTTTCTTTGATTTTGCTCTCGACAGCTTTTTTATTAGGACTGATACCCTCTAGAAATTTATCTGGCTCCAGCACGAACCTTTTGTTATTTATGCATGCCTCAAGGCTTAAGCTGAAGCAATTTTTGTTGTCAGCGGTAAAGCTTCCGAATGTTCCATGGATGCCATCGAAGTTTTGTTCGTCTTGATGATCGATAGGCGAGTGATACGCCGAACCATATCCATGAGAATGGAAGGTTCCAATAAGGACAGCGCCTAAGCCAGGGCTACTTTCTCTGAGGTCATAATCTACATGGCCAGCAGATACATCTTGCTTAGGGACAGATAGGGAATAAAGGTCATTGTATCTCCAGAGTAAAACCAATGATTCTGAGGAATGCTTTTTAGTGTACCAGGCAAAGAATCTTATCATCGCCAGGACCAAATCTTTAGGAACCGGAGGAAGTAGAAACTCAAACTTCGGTTCCTGATCTTCAAGGATACTTATCTTATCAACCGGTACAACTGCATTCCAAAATAGCGTCTTTTTATGGAGGAAAAATCCGTTAGCGCTTAATTCGTAGAAAGTATCTGCATCTGGTTTTGGATTTTTTCTATCGTGAATCCATATTGGGTAAAGAGCCATTCTACTTCGCCTCCTCTTGTTCTCCAGAATTATTTACTGCTTCTTTAATCTGAGCCACAATATTAGAGGCAATTTTATCCGACTGGCTATTTATGTTTCTTTCTAGGCTTTTCATCGCTTGCTTTATGTCTTCTTGAAACAGGGCCCTAATCTGTTCAAGATGCTCGTGGTCAATAGAAAACTTCGTCCCCAGAAAGATAATTTTTTCTTCTAAGCGTTCCTGGACTTGTTCAATGACTTGATCAATCTGTTTTTTAGTTTTCTGGACATCTCGAGTCGAGCTGCTTAGATGAGTTACACATTTTTGGATCAGTTGAACGGGATTAAATTCAAATTTATCCCAGGGTAATTTGCAAATTGCCGTAAGGTGATCCGGACGATCAGAAAATTCCACCCATTTAATAATGCGGGAAACCTCAGGTATATTCTCTTTGGCCCAGTCAGAGTAAGCGTCATAATCTCGAGCATCTTCATATAAGAAGTCAGTATCCCAGAACCAGTTCATTATTCTCTCCAACCAATTTGGATCATCTAGTTCTGCTACTGGAGGATTACCTTGATCGCAGTAGAAAAATGGTACCTTTCTGTAATGATTAGGTAGATTCGGACAATATAAATCATCCGAAAGCTTAATCATGGCCGAAGG
>CAYSDF010000074.1:0-2435 GCA_964429675.1 uncultured Candidatus Saccharibacteria bacterium | reverse complement strand
CTTAAACTCATTGCCTCAGCTATGTGATTTTCTTTAATCAGGCCTGATTCTTCTAGGTCAGCTATTGTTCGGGCTAGTTTTTTGAGCTTGTGGTAGGTTCTTAATGATAATCCCTGGCTATTTACAGCCTGTTTAAGTAGGTTCTCGGCATTTTTTTCAAGAATACAGAACCTGTCTATGTTTTTAAAGTCTATCTCTGAGTTGGTATATTTGGCCGTACCTTTGAATCTAGATAATTGAATCTCCCTAGCCCTGGTAACCTTATCGGTTATCTTGGTTATTTTTTGAGGATTTTCCAGTTCATTAGCAGTTTCAAGGGCAATTGTTTCGCGCGGAACATTTACCTGTACGTCGATTCTATCCAGGAGGGGACCGGATATTTTCTTTCTATAACGAAGAATATTCAGTGGGGGACAGATACAGGCATTTTTATCATTACCAAAATTACCACAAGGACAAGGATTCATAGCGGCTATTAGCATGAATTTTGCCGGAAGAACCAAGGATCCAGCAACTCTAGATATAGTTACATTCCCATCTTCAAGAGGCTGTCTTAAGCTCTCAAGAACATCTCTTCTAAATTCCGGTAACTCGTCTAAGAATAACACTCCTCTATGGGCCAAACTTATTTCCCCAGGTTTTGGCCAGCTACCACCGCCCACCACGGCGACGGAAGAGGTGGTGTGATGGGGATTTCTAAAGGGCCTAGGCATTGAAAGGGGAGAGTCGTTTATTAAACCAACGGAGCTGTATATTTTAGCTACTTCTATAGCCTCATCTGTGGACATTGTCGGTAGAAGGTCTGTAACAGCCTTTGCTAGGATGGTTTTACCCGAACCTGGAGGGCCGTACATTAAAATATTATGGAATCCGGCTGCAGCAATAGTAAGGGCTCTTTTTGCGAATTCTTGGCCTTTTATTGAAGAGAATGTATCCTCAATTGTATATTTTCTTGAATATTTAGAGATAGAATTTATAGCAGGGTCGATTGGGGCAGTTCTATCTAGGTGGCCTACTACTTCTTTAATAGTCTTGGCACCTATAATATTTATGCCCGCAATTATCGAGGCTTCTTTCAGGTTTGAGTAGGGGATTATAATCTCCTTTAAGCCCATCTTTTTAGCCAAAATTGTCATGGCCAAGGCCCCATTAATGGCCTTTAATGATCCATCCAAAGAAAGCTCACCGGCAAATAAAGTATCAGAGGAATTTAGCTTTAGTTGCTCAGTTTCATTCAGGTATCCTATGGCAACGGGAAGATCATAAGAAGGCCCCTCTTTCTTTAAGTCAGCAGGAGCTAGATTTATTATTAGCCTCTTATTTTTAGAGTTTGGAGGAAGTAGCCCCGTATTTTTAATCGCTGATGCGATACGATCTTTAGACTCTTGGACCGCTTTATCAGGCAGGCCTACAATAGTAAAAGAATGAAGGCCAGGAGTTGAATCTACTTCCACTTCAATCAATTGAGCGTCAATACCGCTTATAGCGGCAGATAATATTCTTACAGACAAGAATTTTTACATCCCCTCCGAGATGCGTTTAGGTAGATCTATTTACCGTAAGTACCCGATTTTATTTTGTTCCTAGTATTAAGTATAGATTTAAGCCTCTTTTCTAAGGTATTTACCATGGCCTGGTCTCTATCAAGCTCGCCTGCTTCTTGAGCATTGTCATCTTCAGATTCCCCCAAATCTTCTACCGTAACCTCGAAATCTCCCTCTGTAAGGGGGCTCTCTTTGCCGAAACTCTTTAGTTGGTTTCTTATCTCTGCTTCTTCTTTAGCTAGGTCTGTATCTAATTTTTTCAAATCGTTTGTATCCATAGATATTTTGTAAGTTATTGTTTACTTGGAATTAGGTAAACAATATCATGGGTGTATAAATAAATCAAAAGTTAATTTTTGTAAAAAAAAGCCCTGATGCTCCGACAACGGGTGATGTTAGTGTGAGCCAGGGCTTTGTTAGACCCCTAGCTGAATAAAACCTTGTAGATTTAATACAAAATCTTATTCAGCTAGGGGTCTGCATGTTTGTGCCAACAGGTATAAAATCTTTATAACTGCCAGCGAAAAGATCTAATCTAATAATAAACCTAACCAAGGTGACAATCAATAGGCAAAATTGTTGATAACTTGTCACCATGATCATGGTGACAAGTTAAATTTTGTCACCATCAAAAAATGCCTCTAAATAAGGATAATATTATGATTTTGAGTAAGCTCAGAGATACTAGGCCTTAGGATAGTGACAAAATCTGATGAGTTATGAACACTTAATAACCAGAGATCGTTATTTAAGTTTGGTTATTATGGCATAAATCGCCTCTCTTGAATTGGATATAATAAGGTATGTCTTGCCGTTATTAGCAGTCTGAAAAGCATAATCGATACTCTTGTCTGGGAATTGGAAGTTTCTGTATCTGATATTTACGCCAGA
>CAYSDF010000073.1:0-2472 GCA_964429675.1 uncultured Candidatus Saccharibacteria bacterium | reverse complement strand
AGAAAGTAGAAAGTAGAAAGTAGAAAGTAGAAAGGTAAATAAAACTAGAGCCCTTCTTGGGAGCTGCTTTGATCTTACTATTTGATGCTTATTAGGTATGTCCATTACTGTTAATTATACCAAAGATGTTGACCCCATTAAATAGCGCAAAGGCCGCTAACCAGCGGGTTATTTAACGGGTTGATATTTCTCTAATGACAGACATTATAATATGTCCTATAATAAAGACGTCCCTAACTAGGTTATCTTTCGTGTTACACACACTGCATCATCAATTCAGAAAATCTTTTTCCTGGTATAACAGTTGGCATAATCATCCGCTACACCAGCATGTTCACTGGTTGTTTTTCGTTGCGCTATCCCTGGTGATGTTCTCTTTTATCTCAGTCAATATTGTGGCGCCTTTACCGTTCAGTGTTAATACCGCATATGCCATAACGACAAATCTAGATTTTAAGGGTGACTTGATGTTGTGGGTACCACCACTGGCATTGAAATGTAATTCCAGCGGTGTAGATCCTCGAAATGATATGCTGTGTGTGAGCAATACCGGTAGTACGCCTGATGGCTTGCTCGGGGGTTGGGTCTGGACCGTCACACTTCCTAGATATACAAACTCTTCTGATCGCGACATGATATACCAGGCGGCATTAGCACAAGGATATACGCACATTGCATTGGCCGTGGATACTTGTACCCCAGGGTCTGGCTATCACGGTCTCATGCCTGATACAACTGCAACTTGTTCAACTTTTGCTAGTCGATTGAATACAGTATTGTCTGAAATTAAGGCTAAAGGACTTACTACGGTTTGTATGGGAATATCTGGATCTGCTCCGCCACAGCCCGGACTTAATAAGAATCTTTGCGATGTGGTTGGTGACGATTGGGATAATCGTGTGGAAAAAGATTGTAACCTTCAGGAAATGGCGGCGGCATTCCCAAACAAACCATTATTTGTCGAGATGCCAACGGGTGGACTGCCTCAGCCCGATTCGTGTACTCCTTCAGGTACTTTGCCATCAGCTAGTGCATGGATTACTTCAGTAAAACAGCGCTTCCCCAATTTTAAAGGCGTATTCTACGAAACTGATCACGCAGGAGTCAGTCAGGATATTAATGTTATCTCTAATGAACATTCATTTTGGAATGGTACTCAGGAAGTCTTATTCGAAACGGATACTTACTGGAAATTCTGGAATAACCTGAGTTTTTCGAGCGAGATAACATATAATAACTCCATTTTATCCGCGGTACCTTATCTGTGTGGTTTCTTTTCGGGAGCAAGCATAGGTAGTACATGCAGCAGTAGTGCTGGTGGAGGTCCTTTTGATATAAATCAAGCGACTATTCTTAATTCCCAATGGAATATTGCATCTTGGCCTCAGACAGCTAGAATAACTAACATTGACTTAAGTACATCATCAAATGGTCCTGGGACAATATTGGTAGAGTTTGATAAAAGAACCGGTTCAGGAGCTTGGCCCGATCAAATAGCTTTTCCGGCAGGAACTAATCCAGGAGATACGCCAGGCTATCTTCAATACACACTTTGGGCATTCGAGAATATCGGGGGTAGGTGGTATGGTTCAGGTGTTGTTCAATTTTGGACCGGTCGGCCTCTTGATGCCGCAGGCTCAATTTACAATATGCCCTGTGATTGGTTCTATGATCCAAATCGCTGGGATCCGATGACAACTCATCAGATTAAAACCGGAGAGCAGATAGGATTTATGGTATCTTCCGGTAATGCGAGAAATAATGGACCTTCTTGTATTGGCTCTTCATGTATTGAAGAACGATCAGATGTTGTGTTTGCGACTGCTCCTTTGAACTCTAATCCTACCTGTACCGGAAGTGCTAATAGTAATCCGACTCTAATTTCAATATCCCCTACCTCAGGAAAAGAGGGCGATGCCGTTACATTGACCGGCACAAATCTTGATAAATGCGAGCCGGTATTGGCGGGCAGTCCGATAGATCAGCAGTGCAACGTATCATTTTATGATTCAAAAGCTCCTGCAAATAGATCTACGGTAATCGGAACACAAATATCGTCTACGCAAGTAACAGCTGTTGTGGCCGCAGGTCTTTGTAGGGGTGCAGGGACCGTATTGGTGAGTCTTCCTGGCACGCCTTCAAATGCCCTACCTTTTACTATTACGGCTAACGGAGCCGGTACTAACTGTACTGGGTCTTCGACGCCAAGTCCTACACCCACTCCAATTCCGACTCCCATAGCTCCGCCGGTAATTTTATCTTTTACTCCAAATCCTGTTAAGCAAGGCTGGAGACTGGAAATCTATGGTTCTAATTTAACTCAAAATGTGAGTTTCAATTCGGTTAACGGCCAAGTAACGACAATGGTCGGTTGGGTCTCTCCTCAGCTGGATCATACTACAGTGGAAGTCCCTCTCACCTTGCCTAATGGTCTTTACACAATTACTATTTTTGGTACGAACGGGTCATTTA
>CAYSDF010000072.1:0-2485 GCA_964429675.1 uncultured Candidatus Saccharibacteria bacterium | reverse complement strand
ATTGTACCAAATAATTCTGCGGCTCGGCCGTCCATATAGACGAAACTAAAGACCATCAGTATCGCCAATATAAAACTGGCTACGCCTAAAATGCTATTACGTGTCTCCTGAGAAATATCAAATTTAGGCTCCTTGTCTTTCTTGGCTTTGAGCCTGACTTTTTCCTTCTTTTTATGCTTGGCCATACCCGGTAGTGAAATTTCCAATTGCCTTGAGGTTTTTCCTCAAATTACGGCCATTAGAAATTATCAAATTTTATACAAAATAGGCCCATTAGTAGCACAAATCGGCTAAAAAACATTTGGAAATTCTACTACCGGGCATATGAGTTAATTATATGGCAATCGGGTAAGAAATCAAGGACGTAAAATCTCTAAAGCGATGCCGTCCGCAGACCCCGTGATGTCGAAGACATTTTACGGGGTCAATCAATCCCAGCCAAAAAGACCCCAACCCATTTTTCTCCAGCCCTACATGTCATGGGCGAATCGCATTCTCGTTTAACGCAAAATTCAGAACTCGCAAAGCCTCAAACAGCTGAATTTTGACTACTCGAACGCTGATTCGTTGCCATGCCACTCCAGGAAGGATAAAAATGGGTTGAGGTCTTTTGCTATTCTCTAACAAAAAGCGGGCTTAGCTGCCCGCATTGGATTACCATGGGTTTCTACTTAGTATTTCTAGCTGTGAAGGCTCAAAATCCTTATAGAGTTTTAGAGCCTCGTCCGCATGTTCAATGTATGCCCTATCTAAGTCTACATTTACTTTTTGACCTCTACCTCCAGGAGGACTAGTTAGATCAAGAAAATCGCTCAGAACATTCATTGCTTCATCGGGATTTAGGTCCTTATATTCATCGCCAAGCCACACTTTCATTGCTTCCCAATCGGGAATTGTTTCTGCCATCCCCAGGACTGCCTCATCAGGAGTATGACCATAGACTAAGAGCCCTTTTTCTAGCTGGCTCTCAAGTGTATATACGCCATCTTCATTACGATACATTGTAAATTTATGTCCTGCCGGGAGCTTGTTTTGCTGTGCCACTTTCGCTCCTTTTTTTACTTTAAGGAGATTATATCACAAATTATAAAAATTGCAAACTAGACTGCGAGGAAAGGAGGAGAAAATTGGGGGGAGGGGTGGGGATTTTTGTTCTACTTTTCTTATTTAAACAAATCGAGGTTGGGGCCGATGGCACTTAGGAATTGGGGAATGACGAAGATAAGACCTATGAGGGGTAGGATAAAAAGGATGACGCTTCCGATAATCGTCCATAGAAAATACTTCCTGGTTTTCTCAGCTGATTTATATATCGCATCGATCTTTTGTTCCATCTGGGCTAACTTTTTAATAACGTCTTCTTCCACTTCTTCGCTCTTAGCAGAGCTTTCTTCTTCGTCAAGACTACGAAGAACAAGTCGAAGTGCTTTTCCGACCTGTCCTCCGAAGATTTATCGAAGGAGGAAGCTTTAGCATAGGAGGGCTAATATTAATTCCATTCTATCACCACAATGACCAAACAAAAAGCCCCAACGCGGGGCATCATAACAAACTAACTATCCAGGTCAAAGACTTCTTGCTTGACTACATAAGCCAATTCAGTATTAATAGCTATGATCTTTTTCTCGTAGTAAATCTTGAGAGCGGTTAGCTGTTTGACTCTTTCATTCTTAGTATGTTCCATAGCTGTAACCTTAACCATGGCTTTATCGATGGACTTGCTCATAACTAATCCTTGTTATTAAAAGTGCTTGTCTTAGAATTTATCATATACGGATTTATTGTCAATTAATCCGTATGCTATAATAATCTTATGGACTCTCCTTCTACAAATCATCAACCCTCTCCCAGAAAATTTAAGTTCTGGACATTGGTTGCCGTACTCATCTTGATAGCCGCCAACGCCGGAGCCTATGCCTATCGTCTCTACGAGTACAATAAGGAAGTTAAAATTATCCAATCCCAACCCACCTACACTCCCAGACCTTCGGCGAGTGCCGCTCCTAGTAAGGATGGCACCGTCTGCATCCAAGTCATCACCCGAGCCAAAAATCCCCAAACTGGAGAAGTCAAAGACTTCCCCACTCCCTGCGACGTACCGGAAGGCTGGGTTAAGATATAAGAGCGTCCCACCCCTCCCCCAATTTTCTACCAGTTTCCTCACCTGCAAAGGTTTACTCAGGGGCTTAGAAATATGCCCGAGCAAAACACCCCGACCCATTTTTATCCTTCCTGGAGTGGCATGGCAACGAATCAGCGGTCTAGTTGGAAAATTCAGCTGTTTGAGCGAAGCGAGTTCTGAATTTTCCCAGAAACTAGACTGCGATTCGCCCATGACATGTAGGGCTGGATTAAAATGGGTCGGGGTGTTTTGGCTAGGAATATGCCTGCAACAAAAAACTGCCAGAAGGCAGTTTTTTGTTGAGTGTTTTACTCTTCATCTGCGCCTCCGCCGCCAAACCTTTCCTTGTAGCCGGTTCCGGCT
>CAYSDF010000071.1:0-2503 GCA_964429675.1 uncultured Candidatus Saccharibacteria bacterium | reverse complement strand
TTATGTTGAGTTAGGGGGCTTAAGGGGTTATTTTATTGCTAAAATCTAAATTGAGACATAATTACCACTGGCCTCCGAGTTGCTGAACAAAATTCCTAGCCTCTATCTCAAACCTAGAATCGAGACTTGCGGCCTTTTTAGCTTCTTGAATTGCGCTATCGATTTTACCGACATTGGCATAGGCTACGGCAAGAGATGCATGATACTGGGCATTATTAGGACTAAGTGCCGTTAGCTTCTGATATATTAACACCAGTCTGGGATAATCTTTATTTTGAAAATAAACACTGATTAACTTGGTATAATCAGACTCTCCCAGGTTGTATCCGGAATCGATGACCTTGTTTATTATTTTACTGCCCTGGGCAATATTGCCTGCTTCCATTTCGACAATTCCCCAGTACCAGAAAGACAGACCTACATCAGGGTTTAATTCTGCCGCTTTTTGAAATGCCGCGGCTGCATTTACATAATCCTTTTTATTCAAATATCCCTGACCTACCTCATAGTAAGTTCTAACAAACGTGGGTGATATCTTAAGCGCAGCAAGAGAATTCTGGAGAGCCAAATCATTATAAGGGGAATTGGGATCGTCCTTTCCGAGAGTAATATAAATCCTGGACATATATAGCAAAGGCAAATAGTCGGGCTTATTCTCGTCAACATTTTTCTGTACTTCTTGAGCTGAGAATTTAAGTGCATCAATTAGCTCAGGGGTTAATTTCCCTCCAGAACTATCTAAAACATACTGGGCCATACGCTGGCGATAGTCATACTTACCTGGCACATCGTAAGAAACGGACTCTTTATATTTGGCCATCGCGCCGGCGAAATCATTATTCCATCCGGCCACGATTGCTCGCGTGGTAGCATAGTTAGCCAGAGACGGTAAAACATTGATCATATAAATCACAAAAACAACGGCAATAGAAAGAACTGCCGCCGAAAATCCAAATAACCCCTGGCTAACTGCCGCCTTTTTCTGCTTAGAAGCTTCGTGCTGGTCGTTTCCCGCTGACATAAAAGATACAAAGCCTAGAATTGTAAAAAATACCAATAAATTAGCCGAGGTATCAAAAATAAAGGAATTGTGAATCATGTAGGCGATCGTTAGTGGTATTAAACCTATCGCAAAAAGAGCATTCTTCGGTTCTTTTAGTTTACGCCACATCGTCTTGAATATGGTCCAAAATATATAAAGATAAGTGAGCAAGCCCAACAGCCCCATCGTGACCAATATCTCTACGAACATATTATGAGCCCTGTCAAAGAGGGTTTCCGATCCAGGACCTCGGAAAAATTTGGGATTAAAATACTTTGAGAATGGCACATCGAAGTTCTCCGGACCCCAGCCCAGAATCATGGTCTTGGCATTCTCCTTCCAACCTGTGAAACCGGCCTGCCAGGCCATAAATCTGGTCTGAACCGTGATAGCTTGGGGAGAAAAGTCAGTAATACGCTTTAAATACGATGAACTTTGCACAAATGAGGAGTTTTTAAATAATAAGGCCCCAAAAATAAAAATTATCGTGAACGTAATTAATCCAAGTAACACATTTTTTACAAACTTTGATTTGTATACTAGAGAATAAAGAAGCGCAAAAGTTAAAAATCCTACTACGACACCTACGATTGAACCTCTAACCGCAGTCATAAAAATTGCTATTGTACTTAAAACGACTCCCGATCCATATAGAATCTTCTCATGGACATCGTCCCTCTTATAAAACCAAAGCATCAATGCCAAAAATAGAGTGAAGATTTCATAACCTGCAAAAAGAGCGGCATTGCCGATTGTTCCAAAAATTCTTTCACGATCCCCTGAACCTACTATGAAAGACAGGCTAGTCTTCTGCCCAAATCCATAAATAGCCGAGATTATACCTACAGCAATGGTAACCTTGAAAAGATTAAGCCACTCTTCTCTGGTTCTGAAGATGGAAGTTAATATAATGAAAAATATAAAGTAATGCCAGAAGCTAAATAGACCACCCATTCTCTCAAGCGATCCCCAGAAACTCAGATATTTGATGACACTGGTCGCAGTAGTAATTGAAAATGCCAGCGTAAAAAATAAAAATGCCCACGATACTTTGGTCATCCTGGGTCTATAATCGGGATATTTCCAGATTAAAAGTAAGTAGAAGACTCCCATTACCTCGACTATACTTCTGAAAATTACAACCTTGCCGAAATGAAACGGAGAAATAAAATCATTAAAAATAATCAGCGGCACAAAAGCCGAGGCGTATATAAGATATCGTAAAATTCTGGCTAATAATGGCTCTTTCACGGTAATTCTAATTCTACCAAAAAATAATTTTTAGGCAATAAAGAGGGCCAAAAGCCCCAACCCATTTTTATCTCTGCTAACCACAGGAGAGCTTGCTCTCTGGGGCACGGCATAAATTCTTGCCACCGCCTCAGCGGGGCTCCGCCAACGGCGGGAGCTAGAATTTTGCACTTCGTCCCTCGGTTCAGCCAACCTGCGGGAGATCCCCAG
>CAYSDF010000070.1:0-2525 GCA_964429675.1 uncultured Candidatus Saccharibacteria bacterium | reverse complement strand
ACCTATGACCTACTCAACGTCAATGAGTCGCTCTAGCCAACTGAGCTAACCGCCCGCTGATTTTACTGCAGCCCTTCGACAACAAGCTCAAGGTTTACACTGAGCAAGCGAAGCGAGCCGAAGTGTGCGGACGGGGGGACTCGAACCCCCAAGCCTTACGGCATACGCACCTCAAGCGTACATGTATACCAGTTCCATCACGTCCGCAAATAGCCGGATAGATTTCTAGCCGACTTGAGAAACGGCTTTCTCCTGGTTCATCTTCCTTCTTATCTCTTTTGCTGATTTGTCTCTTAAATAATAAAGCTTTGATCTCCCGCCAGTACTCTTTTTTAACACCGCAACTTTCTCTATCGAGGGTAGATATAATGGGAATATTTTCTCGACTCCAATACCGTCTGAGACTTTGCGTACCGTAATAGTCCCTCCGGGTTCATTGCCATGTTTCTTAGCAATAACCGTGCCTTCAAAGGCTTGGGTTCTTGTCTTATCTCCCTCCTTGATCTTCTGGTAGATTTTAACAATCCAACCTGGGCGAAGGTCTTTTAGCTTACTTTCGGGCATAGAATTTTGCATAAATAATGATTTGTTCATAGTAGGTCCTATTGTAACTCAGAAGTTACTTTTTGTAAATCCTCGGGTAAATCACACTCTAAAACAAGCCTTTTTCCGTCAGGGGTCTTAAATTCTAGTTTATAAGCGTGTAGGAAGAGGCGAGTTAGGCTTGGCGGTATAACGGCGCCTTTAGTACTGTATACAGGGTCTCCGGCCACGGGCGTACCTATAGATTTCAGGTGGACGCGTATTTGGTGGGTGCGGCCCGTTCTTGGCGCAACTTCTAAGAGGCTATATTCTTTAAATTTCCTTATTGTTTTATAGTCTGTGACCGCTTCTTTCTTGTCTATTATCTTATGGCCGATAATTTTTGTTGTTCGCTTCATGCCGATGCGGCCTAGAGGAGAGTCGATAGTCCCACTTGGGTTTTTGGGGTGACCGGAAACTAGAGCTAAGTAGTATTTCTGAATTTTATGATTTTGAAATAGGTCTTTGAGATAAAAAAATGTTTTATCATCCTTGGCGACTAGTAGTAGCCCGGAAGTATCTTTATCCAAACGATGGACGATGCCGGCTCGAGAAACTTCTACACCCGATGCGATAAAAGGTTCGCCGACTTTCTCTAATTTTGGGTAATTTTGTAAAACCCAATCAACTACGCTTGGCTGCGTATCTTCGGCATTCTTTTTATGGACTATTAAACCTGCCGGCTTATTGATAACTAAAAAATTATGGTCTTCGTAGACGATTGATATATTCATATTATTTAAAGCTGATGGTTTTTTTAGTGACGGCACCGGCAAAGAGGCGTAGAGCTGGTCGGGACTCCTTTTTATAAATAATCGGAATTCCTATAAGTTCATGGCAGTTTTTGCAGATTAGTTTACCCGCGGATAATTTTGGGTTCATGATGCGATCCAGGTAAAGGCGTTTTAGGATTCCACGCCCATCCTTCTGGTAAGTCAAAAGACGGTGGCCGCATTTTGTACACGATATTTCTAATGCGCGCGAATGGCCGCCGCGAGATCTGCGGAATTTATCATTTTGTAGCTTCATATAGTTTTCCCGCACAAAGTGGGCGATACAGGACTCGAACCTGTGACCTACTCGGTGTAAACGAGTCGCTCTAGCCAACTGAGCTAATCGCCCACTTTATGCAGGGTTGTAATTCACTTACACTTTCACTAGTCTTGTTAATAAACGAGTCGCTCCATGCCTGCTGGCAGGCAGGTAACCAACTGAGCTAACCGCCCGCGCAGCGCGGGATTGCTGTTTGTTGTCTGTGGGCGTGGATGGACTCGAACCATCGACCCCGTCATTATAAGTGACGTGCTCTAACCAGCTGAGCTACACGCCCGTACAGGGCTAAAATATTATTTTATCAACGCGTAGAATTCTTTTTGTTCCAAGGTCTCCTTTTCAATTAAGGCAGCGGCAACTTTATTAAGCAGGTTTATTTTCTTGGTTAAAACATCCCGTACCTTTTTTAGGGCATCTGAGATGAGTTTTGATATCTCCGAGTCTATATTATAAGCGGTAGTTTCTGAATAATTTTTCTCACCTGACATTTCTTTTCCAAGAAATACCATTTCCTCGTTCTGTTTGTAAACTACGGGCCCGATTTTGTCCGACATACCATATTGGGTGACCATTTTTCTTGCGAGCTCAGAGGCAACCTTTAGGTCATTGGAAGCTCCGGTAGTAAGCTCTTTGAAAATCAATTTCTCAGCTGAATATCCGCCAAGCAAAACGGCCAGTTCAGATTCAAATTCTGATTTGGAACGAAGATGTTTGTCTTCGATCGGAAGCTTTAATGTATATCCGCCGGCTCGTCCGCGAGATACTATAGATACCTTATGAACTGGGTCTGTGTAGGGGAGAGAGGCGACGGCAATTGCGTGTCCGGCCTCATGATATGCTGCTATTTCCTTCTCTTTCTTAGAAAAAGCATGCGAGCGGCGCTCAGGTCC
>CAYSDF010000069.1:0-2532 GCA_964429675.1 uncultured Candidatus Saccharibacteria bacterium | reverse complement strand
GATGGCTGTATTGATGGCTACATCTGGTTATAAAGAGATAGCTGCGGGTTGTGCTAGAGAGTGTTTAAACCTGCTCAGAGTCATTGGCACTGATACGGAAGAAGATTGTGCAACCACGGTAGTCTCTATTGAAGGAGTCTTATTGCCTGAGTTTCTTCATGAAGGCACCTTGCAAAAAAGAATGTTGGGACTTGGTATTAATTTGAGTTCACTTCTTTCAACAGAAAAGGGAGGGTAACAATATGGGTGGTGGCGGAAGTTACTACGATCGTGATGTGAGCGCTACTTCTAGAAGAACTTCGGCTGGTTATACCGATGTTGCTCAGGAAGCGCTCTCTCGTAAAAGTGTTGATCCTGATTTGCTGCCTTTTAATAGAGTAATAAGTTGTGAGAACGAAGACCCTCAAGTTTATGATTTCGACCATACCGGTTCTATGGGCAATGCGCCCAAGGTTATATACGATAAGTGGCCGGGTATTGTTGGACAGATAGTAGCTCGTAAATATCTAAGGGATCCAAGGATGAGCATCGCTGCAACCGGAGATATTACTTCTGACCGGGCACCTTTGCAGATGGCCGATTTTGTTGCTTTGCGTAATCTTGATAAGTGGTTCAAGAGAATTTATCTTGAAGGAAATGGCGGTGGTGGAGCCACTGAGTCCTATGTCTTTACGGCATATTACTATGCATATATTTGTAAACTTAGAAATAAACTCAGGGTGCCAATTTATCTTATAACTGGCGATGAGGCATTTGAAGAAAACCTCGAGGGGGAAGATTTAAAAGAACACTTCGGAGGACAAAGAGAGACAACTACCGCAAAGCAAGTTTTCGGTGATCTCAAGTCTAAGTTCAAGGATAATGTGTTTCTGATTCGTAGAAGATATGGCGGAGAACGAAACGGCTGGAACGATACGACTATTACTAAGCAATGGGAGAAAGCTTTGGGCAAGGACCATATTGTTCATTTGCCATCCGATGATCTTGCGATCGGGGATATTACACTAGGCGTTTATGCAGTTGTGTCTGGTGCAAGAACAGTTGAACAATATCTCGAGGACATGAGAACTCGTCCCTTGAATTTGGCGCAAAATGTAAAATTTGAGCCTCAGAGTGAAGAACGTATTAAGGACGTTGAAAAAGCTCTCAGTTCTTTGAAAGATTTCAAGCCCGTAACTGCTGCCTCTGGCATCAAGGGTAAGAAAGTCGTTCCTCAACAAAGCGATTCTGCCGGGAAGCCTAATAAGCGTGACAAGAAAAGCGATAGCAGCTGGAAGGTTTAGTTATTGTGCCGTGGAAACACGGCTTTTATTTTTGTTAAATAAGATTGACGTTCTGGATATTAAATGTTAAAATATTTTCCAAGTTCGTTTACATTTTATTGTTAAAGGCAATTTATGCTCATCGTGAGTGTTCCTCAGGTTCATCAGCAAGATTTATTAAAAGAAATTATATCTTGTCCTGGAGTTGACGCCGTAAGATATAACACCGGTATGAGGTCGGCTTATAGTCCAGATGAAACAGTAAAGCGTCTCAAACTGGCTTGTGATAAGGCATCCATGCCACTTTATCTAGATCTAAAAGGGAAACAATTGCGGGTTGTGAGATGGGCTAATCTTCCGGATGGGCCCATAATTTTAAACCACAATATAAAAACTAAACTTCCGGCAAAAGTATATTTCCGCGGCGATGAACGTCCGTGCAATTTGATTGAAGTCGTTAACGGAAATGAAATTTTTGTTGACCCCCTTCCTTCTCAACCAGTTGGAGAGGGTCAGGCAGTAAATATTATTTCGAATAGCTTGGAGATAGAAGGCAGTTTGTTGCCCGTTGATTATAAGTTCGTTGAGGCGGGCGTAAAATATGGGGTAACAAGGTTCATGCTTTCTTTTGTTGAAAGCCTAGACGATGGCTTAGAACTAAAAAAGGCAATTAGAGATTGTTTACCCGCTTCCAAAAAATCGCTGAAAGATTTTGAGATCAGATTGAAAATCGAATCTGAAGCCGGTGTAAAATTCGTTCAAGAAGTTAATGACTTTGAACTGACTCCTTATCGACTTGAGGCTGCCAGAGATGACCTTATGATTCACATCGGGGTCACTAATATGTTAAAAGCTCTCAAGGAAATTATTAAAAAAGATCCGCAAGCAATTTGCGCTTCTAGACTTTTGATGGGTCTTAAAGAGGGCGAGGTTTCTATGGCCGATGTTTCTGATTTGGAATTGATGTATAGACTCGGATATAAAGGCTTCATGTTGTCCGATACAATATCCCGGCTGCATTTTAGACAAGCTGTAGAATTTTACACTAAGTGGTCGAGAGTGCCGCTTTCGGAGTTTCTTAGCATATGAAAAATAAAATAGCGGTGATGGTGGGCCGATTTTGCCCTATCCATTTGGGTCACGTGGCTGTAGTTCAAGCAATGATAGAAAGATTCGGTTTAGAAAACTGTTTTATTTGTATAGGTAGCTCTAACCATCCGGTTAGTCTAAGACACTTTTTTTCTTATGATGAACGGAGGAGATTTATATT
>CAYSDF010000068.1:0-2601 GCA_964429675.1 uncultured Candidatus Saccharibacteria bacterium | reverse complement strand
GATCAGATAAGACGGTCAATGATTGGATGTTAGCTGATTCGGTGACATCGAGCTTCTTGGTGGTGAACTGATCGCTGTAGCTTTTGATGGTAGTTAAGACTGCGCCCATTGAACCTGAGAGTTGGGCGACTGAGGAAGAAAGCTGGGAGAAATCGGTTTGGAGAGCAGCGATGGCAGGGCCGTAATCTGTGTAGTTTCCACCGCCAGAAGAGGGCGGATAAGATAAACCGGCAATAGTTCTTTCAAGGGCGTTTATTCTTAAATTGTGCTCGTTCAATTCTGAATAGATTCTGTTAAGTTCGGTTTGGTCCAGATTTCTGGTGATGGTGATGTTTCTGGTGATGACGGTTGGCGGAGGGTAAGGAGTGGAAGTGGGAGTGGGATTAGTTGAGGCAGTCGGGGTCGGGGAAGATAAAGGCGAGCTTGAAGGCAAGGGAGAATAGGCAACAGAGGTAGGCGTGGGAGAGATAACAACTTGAGTTCCATTGTTTCTGCCTGACAAGTTTTTAAAAATATAAAAACCGCCCGTGAGCAAAAGTAATATTACCAATGCCGCCAGGGCGGTTTTATATCTCTTTGTATTTGTCCTTTTAAGTTCTACGCTTAAGGAACTTTTGTTGTCTGGAAATACTTTAGGATCAAACGAAGAAACTTCGTCTAGCTTAACAGATGCAGAGGGAACATGTAGATTTGATCTCTCGGGAGAAATTTTTTGCTCATTGTCAGATAATGATTGTAATGGCGTATCAACTGATGTTAAGATAGCAGAGCTTCCCGATACTTGGGAATTTGGGATCTTGACCACCTTAAATTCGTCGGCCTTTTCTGATTCTCCTAAATTAGAACCGAATCTTTTCTCTAAACGGACAGCAAGATCAGTCCGATAGTTCCGTATGGATTCCTCCGATACATACCACTGGCCATAGATACCCCGTCGGATAGCTTTGATCTTTCCAGTTCTCGCAAGTCTGCCAACATGATCTTTTGCATAACCAAATTTCTCCGCAATAAAAGCAATGGGTAAATAATCATCATATTGCTTATCGAGTTTATTAGTTTTGGTTTTATTTTTTAGGAGACTGGCAGCCATGCAAAGGAGAAAACAAAACTCCTTTTAGCGCAGAGCTAAGGATAATAACAAAGAGATTCCGAAAGGCGATGAAATTTGAAGTACACGACATGCCCGACATGCACGACAAACTCAAGCTTTAAGACCATTATATTACTATTAGGAACTCAGGGGAAGAGGACTTGTCCACATTAAGATTGGGTCATATTTAGACCTTAAAATCAGACCTCAGGTACAATCTAAAATGCCGTTTTATGTGAGCGATCGGTTCTTCAAATGACTAGTTTAATGATCGATGTTAAAGTAGCCTATATTATATCAACTGGCCTTACAAAAAATGTCACTTGCTTAGTAGGGTCACCAAAGGCCAGATATCGTCGATAATGGGTAAGTATTTTCAGTAGACCCCAATCAGAAGCAAAATGTGAGCATAAATTTAAACCTATAAAGGTAATTCATAGGTTAAAGACTATTAATGTTTATACATCATTATACATGATAAGCTGGGGCATAGACTAATTTATACATGACTTCGTCGCGCCTGTTTTTTGACTAGGACTAAAATTTAATATATAATGATATTATCTTTGTAAACTAGACAATCGCCCCCACCTAACTTTGCTCTATGCATTACGTTTACATAATCAGCAGTATAAAAAACGCCAAGCTATATATTGGACAAACCAGTGATTTAAGGCGAAGATTCGAAGAACATAACAAGGGTAAAAATATAGCTACAAAACCCTATACACCATTCGAACTTATTTATTACGAAGCATTCAAATCAAAGAAAGATGCCCTAACAAGGGAGTCTCAGCTTAAGCGATATAAACAGGGATATACACGACTTAAGCAGAGGATAAAATATAGTCTTGAAGAGCAAAGTTAGGTGGGGGAGGAAAGTCCGAGCACTCCTTCGCATTAGCGGAGAGAACGGTAGCAGATAATACCTGCCTGGAGTGATCCAAGAGGTGCGAGCAGAGACGTTCAAGGGGGAAACTCCAAGAAAGGCCAGCCCATAAGTTTGAGTCAAATCATTCTTAGCTTAATCCGATACAGGGCTAAAAGTATCGGGGTGAAACGGTCCCGACGTTTCAGTCGGGATCCCGACCTCGCAAGAGCGTCGGGGCTAAACCCTTACTTGAGTGCAAGGTCAGCGTTCCGTAGTTGGCTCCGCCAGCTGACGGATCGAAAAGTTAGACCGCTATGTTTCGATATACTCACCATCATGTCTTCGACTCTGAGGGATGAGCCCTCAGGCTCAGACTCGAATGAGAGCCTGTCGAATCGAAAGGTATATGGCAACATATATCTCAGATAAATAATTATCTCTGTCCCGCCACGGCGGGACTAGACAGAACTCGGCTTATTGTTTACAAAGATCAAAAATCCCCTCCGCCAGTTGGCGGAAGGGGATTTTTGATTGAAAGGGGCTACGATTTGTGATATCTTGAGCCCAAAAAGATACCCCGTATCAAATGAAAAAAAGCGACCTTTTCTTCAATGTACTTAGGCTCCCGGTTGATCTTATA
>CAYSDF010000067.1:0-2660 GCA_964429675.1 uncultured Candidatus Saccharibacteria bacterium | reverse complement strand
CATACATATGCCTTCGCCTATCGTCAGGCTTAATTCCAAACTTCCACTTCTGATTTCTGAAGTTTGTCTCTCCCAGAACAACCAATTGTTGATCCTGCCTTTGATTCATATTCATAGTTTTTAACTAGCTGTTAAGAAATAACTTAGATAATAGGTAGGCCGACCGGCGGTTCTCCCTTCTTAGCTTCGACTCGAGGCAGAAGAGGCGCCCTGACTCCCACATCGGGGAAATGATACACGGTTGCAAGCTCCTCGATATTTAAAACATATTCTTGCGACGGTCTTCTTCTGTCTCGGTATTTGGAGAATAGTAATGATTTTTTATTCTGAGTACGGCTGTCTTTAAACAAAAACCTGGCTACGGTTGTAACGTGCTTATTCATCTTGAAGGCATTCATATTATGAGTTGAATATTGCTTAAAGGTACCCAAAATTCCCGCGATATGAGCGCGATGATACGACTCTCTAGGGGCTATATACAAAAATCTAATTCCCGCATGAAAACCTATCTTGGCAAGGCTTATCTCCATTGCTTTGATGACTGCCTGCTTTCCGGGCGTTAAATCAACCTTCTTCTCTCTCTCCTCTTTGATGGGTTCTCCTGTCGAAGGTCCCGTTATAGCACGATCTATGCCAAAGACTATCTTGGAAGCCAAGCTTTCCTTTGCCGCCGACGGCTTTTTGCCCATTATTTTATCTATGACTCCTTCTGCCTTTTTTACCCACTCATCGCCAGACGGCCTGACAATAAGCTGAATCCAAATTCTTTCTTCAGGATGAAGCATGCTCATCAATTCCATCAGCGAAGCTAAAGGATCAATTCTCTTTACGTCGTCTTTACCGCCAAGCTTTTCTTCAAACTCAGGATATGTCCTTATCGGATATGCGTCTTCTTTCTCCAGTATCAATTCGGATCCGAATAAATCATACTTCTGATCCGGCAGATAATGGGGCAGGTCATCTACATAGTCAGCGACTTGTACAATTTCCGATTCTGGATATTGCGCATAAACCTGAGCTTCAACTAAATTCTTAAATTGTTCGGGAGCTCTCACATAAAAATGCGTCTCTCCGCTAACTCCAACCAACTCAAAAGAAAACCAATCCGGTACTTTACCCTGAAAAAACTTCTGCCACCACTTAATAGGGAGGGCGATCGCATGGAGACCGGCGAAAACCTGCTCAGCTGCCTTAGGACTTCTATGCAAGTCTTTCGGAAATTTCATTTCCAAAAGAACCCATTTAAGGGATTTTAAATACTTCAACTTATTGTGATACTCGAAACCGGAGATTAGGGCGAAAAATAAAAGAACCGGCAGATAAAGCCACCAAAAAGATACGAAAAAATAGAGAACACTTTTTAAAACATCCGAGATGAAAGAGAGTTGATCCACTGGCTTTAAAATAACAAATTACAAATTCCAAAAAGTTGGGATTTGTTACTTGATTGTTGGAATTTCAATCTTAAGCTTTGCGCAATACGTATGTACCGTCTTCCTTTTTAAGGAAAGTTTTCGAATCCTGAAGATTTAAGAGAATAGTATTTTCTTTTACCATTCTGGCATCCATAACCTTGGCAACCAATTGGGCCTTGGGCAAAGCCTCGTTAGAACTCCTCAAAACCTGGACTAAGACATCTTTAACTGTACCAGGCTGGTAACCCCATTCTGACAATCCATACATTCCCCGCCCTACCAATACAAAGCGGGCATCTTTTATTAATTCGTTGTGAACGGTCTGAACATTAGCTTTCTTTGGAGTAGCAGAAACAGAGTTTATAAGTTTGGCTATCTCAGTGAAGTGTTTAGGAGATTTCTCCTTCTTTAAAACTAAATAGGCCTTGTCGCGAACGCCCTTAGGTCTTATTTCGGCCCATTCAGTAAGACCGACTTCATTGAACATATTTTTACCTAAATCTTTACTTACATCTAAAAACATCTGGACATGCTTGTCGGAAAGATCGCTTTCTCCATCAGGACCGGAAATATGATTTGATTTTCCAAATTCCCTCAACTGCTCGGCCGGAACTATTTTCTTGGTCTTTTTCATAGCACTGACCAATGATACAGAAGTATTATTTAAATAATCCGAGAGTTTAGAGTTTAAAGCCCAGAAAGAGTGGAAATTATCATTTTCATGAAAACGGACTGGCTCTTTATTGAGAACAAGGAGGAAGACCATTGACGAGTTAGCAACACTGTCTTTTTCGCTTCCGCTAAATTCATTGAATAAATCTCTTTCCTTCATAGCGCCCCCGGCATTCTTTAATATATCCCTGGTAGACGAGACATACTTAGCAACCTCGCCGTTACCCTCTACGAATTTGGAAAGCTGAGCCAAAGAGAACTCCTCTATTTGCCTGACTCTCTCTCTGGTGATTCCGTAGCTTTGTCCAATCGATTCAAGAGTCTCTTTCTTGCCTGTTTTCAAGCCAAAACGTCGAGATATAATGTCTCGGTTTCGGGTAGAAAGGTTTTTTACTAAACTAGCGACCGTCTTAGCGATTGCGCCTGAATTGTTGGTGGGCATGTTATTAATGGCGTAATTCCTCCTTAGAGCTCGCCTTTGGAACTCCAAATTACACCTTATACGATATCATTATACTAATTATTAGTCAATAGGCTAGTAATTATGGTAATAGATATCATTAAATTAGTCAA
>CAYSDF010000066.1:0-2755 GCA_964429675.1 uncultured Candidatus Saccharibacteria bacterium | reverse complement strand
AACCTCTCGCTTCTGGACAGAAAGTTCTAGTTTTTGGTGTCCTTTGATGGCCATACCAGGTAGTAGAAGTTCCGATTATCTTAAGCTTTCAAGGTAGCACAGATAAATGGAAATACAAACTCATACTCCTTAGCCGGGTAAGTGATTAATACCGATAACTAAAGCATTCGGAACTTTCACTACCTGGCATAATTAAGCTTTCGTATGATATCAGGAATTATTTTATAAATCAAGCGACCAGCCAAAGCCCCTACCATATTTCAGCCCGTTTCGGTTTCTCCTGCGGAAACCTCCACTAGTCCTCACGGAGGCGATTCCAACCGGAGTTCCTCCGACTGGAACCTTCGCCTTTCACGGCGGGTCCAGCCTGCCGTTTTTAAGTGAATCTTGTATTAGAGGCTCTTAAGACTGAGAGCCTTCATACTCAACAATGAAGTCTTCCTACTCCGGCGTGGACACCAAGCCCGCCTGTTGCGGGTCTGAAATCATGGTAGGGACTTTTGGCTGGTCCGTGGCTCGTCGAAGGGATAAAATTAGCAGGGAGCTGGACTTCAGATACAAACCAAACAAAAAGACCCCGTAAAGTTGCATAGCAACCACGGGGTAAACCGGGAAACCGGCCTTAAATTATTATCTATTCCTGAACACCGGGCAGATATGCGGAAGCGGTGTAGTAGTGCCGCACAATAGACAAGTGTACGTAGTAGCGGCAAATCTACGCCTATCTTCCTTGGTTGCAACACTGTCATGAGGATGCTTGCTCCATGAGCAGATTAATCCATGATCCGAATCTTCACGATAAACCTGTCCACAATGACATTTGTAATAAAGTGCCACCTGTAAACTCCCTATGGATATTTAAGTGCTGGACATATTAAACCACAACTCTTCAAATTTTGCAAAAATCAAAGTTCCAGAGTAAGTAAAAAGCTCGCTCTGATTTTCATCATCTAGACGAATTGAAGAAAGATGAATTAGTAGTTACTGACTATTAAGAGTATTCCAATAGGAGTCTGATGAAAATCAGAGCGAGATTTTTACTTACCCAGAAATACTTTGAGTTTGGCCGAGACGACTTTCTTCATCTCATCAACTCCCGGCTGGAGATACTTGTAGGGAGTGGTCTCGTTGGGTTTTTCTTCAAAAACATTCTCAATCCCCTTACGATATGCCACCCGCAACTCAGTATTGAAATGGACGTTGGCTATGCCTGCCTTGATTGAGGCGGCTACATCATCATCTTTCAAACCCGAGGCGCCATGCAAAACATAATAAACATCGGGAGAAGCAGTTACAATTTTTTTGAAATGACTGATATCGAGTTTCTCTTCTTGTTCAGTAACAATTCCGTGAATATTACCGAATACAACCGCCATTCTATCAACTCCTGTTTTTTCAACAAACTCTGCCACCTGGTCGGGCTTAGAGTAATCATCGGGCGTTATCTCAATCTTTGTCTGAACTTCAGAAGAGCCCTTTAGATATCCTATTTCCCCCTCGACTGAGATATCCGGATTCTTGGATTTTGCATAATCAACGACTTTCTTGGTAACCGCCAGATTATCTTCGTAGGCCATCTTGGAGGCATCGATAATAATCGAGTCGTAGCCCGCATCAATTGCCTCCTGGCATTTCTCAAAACTCTTGAAATGATCGGCATTCAGAAAAACGGGGAAATTGTAGTGCTCTTTGACTGCTTTGACTATTGCTACCGCCTCCTTAACACCAAAAAAGGCCACCTCACCCTCTGAAGTACCCACCATAACAGCCGATGCTCCGGCATCGCGGCAAGCCTCTACAATCCCTTTTAAAACGTCTGCTGTAGCAAAATTAAAATGACCAATCGCTTGATTATTTTGACGAGCTTGCTCTAGATACCAATTTAGATTCCTTTTCTCTGTTTCTACGATCATTCCCGCTTTCGTATTAAGTATCTTGTATTAAGTATTCAGGTAAGATCTAAAAACCCGTAATACGTAATTCTTAATACTAAATACTATTTAGAGTTCTATGAATCCTTTGATGATATTTTCTTCTATCAATCTATCCATAGTTTCCCGCCCCATATATTCTGAAAATATTTTATTCCAAAGAGCCTCTTCGTGATGATACAGGTACTTGATGTGTCCTCTTTTAACTAAAGACATCGATAAATCAACCAGATCAAAGCTTACTAACTGTTCTTGGCCATCTTTGGTCTTGAAAAAATCTCCCACGAAATCAAGGCCGGTCCAATAACTGATATTAAAATGGTGATCCTGCTTGCCAAATATTCTGGAAAGACGTCCAAAGTCTCCCTCAGCTCTGTACCAATGCTCCGCCTCAGGGTTAACATGGGGCTCAAAGAGTCTGGTATCATTCTCATTGTCCTTAGCAAGATATGTCTGGACTATCCTCCAATTAACCTTGCCGCCATCCAACATAGGACCCGATGGAACATCGCCTCTTAAAAGAGACTTAAATTTTGTAATAAAATCTGCATCATAGAAATACCTGCGAAAGAGTGCAGAATAAAAAGGAACTTCATGGAGATAATGGAGCATTAAGCTAAACATTCTAACAATTTCCCCCGGAGTATCAATCTTTATAGGAATAATGTATATGATCCCGTATTCTTTCAGATGACTGACGTTGTGATACTTCTTCTCTAGGAACTTTTCCGCCGCTTCCAACCAATGAGGCTCTAAAATCTTCATCTCCACGTCCCGCTCTTCAAAATCTTCTTTCTTTAAATCATTATAAGCAACATCAAAGA
>CAYSDF010000065.1:0-2761 GCA_964429675.1 uncultured Candidatus Saccharibacteria bacterium | reverse complement strand
CTCTATGATCTAATTCTTCAAATAAATCCGTCATGAATCTCCACAATGTATCGTCCTTATCATTATCAAAAACTAGCCTATCAATAACCTCAATAAAAAAATAAGACGCGGCCAGAGAAGTTAAATTATTTTTTATATTTACGTAACTACTCTCAAGCTGAGCGCCGGTAATTATGGGGGTGGAGCGACCGTTTATAAGTTCGAAGTCCACGAGATTTAAAACATCAAGATGCATCGCCTGAATAGAAGATCCTTTCATGATGCTTTTCGCAATCGCGGTTAACTTCCCAAACTTTTCGGTATAGCAGGTAACCAGCTGATCGTTTTCGTTTGCGTAGCGTTTTTTTATAACAAAAGCCCTGGTTCTCATGCGCGTATTTTATTTGGCCATTTTTAATAATTCTTCAAGGACCACCGGTACTTCAACTATGCCATCTTCAGCATCTAAGTGTCCGTGATGACCGGATACGACGGTCTTAGCTCCCAGGTTTTCTTCAAACATAGTCTTGTTCTCCATAGGAACATACGGATCATTCTCAGAGAAAACAGCAACAAAATTCTTGGTCCGCTCCTTTACCTTTTCGTAATTAATAAACTGCTCGAGCCACGGCTTAGCTATCTGCCGATCTTCATCTGTCTCAAGATTAGAAAGAGTAAACCAGCCTGCCACAAAAACCGCTCCACCAACTTTAGTGCCATCGGGCAGTTCTTCCAAATACCTCAAAATAGCCCGACAGCCACTGGAATGGCCGACAAAAAAAGCATCCTTATCGGGATTTTCAACAAGAGTTCTTATGAACTGCGTCCAGACCTCAATCCTGGGCCTGTCCGGATCAGGCATAGCCGGAGTATAGACTTCAAAGCCCTTCTCTTGTAGTTGTTTAGTCAACCAAGGAAACCAAGCCCCCTCAGGACTCCCCCGCCACCCATGTATTATATAGACCCGTTTCGCCATAATTACTGTATTATACCACATCTAGCAAAACCCTCACCCAATTTTATTCCATGGACGATATGTATCTAAGCCAAAAGCCCTGCCCCAATTTTTATCTTCCTCCTATAGGATTGCTCGTAACAATAAATAATTACTGATTCATCTTCCTGCCAATCCTGCATATGATAAAAATTAGAGCAGGGCCTTGGCCTTACTTTCTAACTCCGACCCAAATCTTTTTCTCCGGAGCTAGATCAAATTCCTTTTCAACATCGTATACCTCACTTCCCTTTGGCCTATTCCTAAATTCCTTGAACAAGGCTTCTTTCTTGATTTCTTCCTGCCATTGATTGACCGCCGCAGAAACTTCAGCATCATCACTATGCCATTGGCCATGTATTTTATCATCCAGCTTATACTTTGCTTCTTTTCTCATGTCCTGAATCTGACGGATTAATTCACGGACATATCCTTCTTTAATCAACGCTTCATCAAGATCAGTATCCAGTTCTAAAGCTTCTTTTTGCTTCTTATTGTATTTAACTTCTTTTACATTCAACTCTTCTTTAATCAAATCCTCCAAACCAGAAGAGAATTTCTTTGCTCTGTTAATAATGATACGGCGGAGTGGTTGTCTGACTTTCATCTGTTCTTCTTTTCGTTTAGCCAAACCCAGAGTCACAATATTCTGAACTCCTTCCATTTCTAATTCAAGCTTCTTATCAGTCATTTTCTTATTCACTAAAGGCCAATCATGAAGATGGACACTCATCGTACCAGGAGCAACTCCCTTGTGAAGCCTGTGGTGCATATCTTCCGCCATAAAAGGCGTAAACGGGGCAAGAATCTTGGCTAATTCAAGCAATATAAGCCTTAGTAGCGGCAATGCTTCTTTTCTCTTTCGTGAACGCCTAAGCCACCAGTTAGATAAGTCCTCGACAACAAATTTCTCAATTGCCCGAGCAGCGACCATCGGATCATATTCATCTAATTTCGCTGAGACCTCCTCCAGCAGACCATTGAGCTTAGAAAGTACCCACTTGTCTAATTCTGAAGAACTAGATTTTTTAGATTTAATATTTGAGATTTGAGATTCATATAACTCATAAAACCTCAGACAATTTTGAATAGTAAACATAAACCCTTTAAGCTTGCCTTCTACATCTTTAAAGGAAAAGGTTTTATATTCACTCGGAGAATTAACAGTATAAAAATACCATCGGGCGGCATCAGTACCAACTCTGTCCATTACATCAAATGGAGACACTACATTTCCTTTTGACTTAGACATTTTTTTACCCTTTTCATCAAGAACATGGCCAAGAGACATCACATTTTTATAGGGATTGCCCTTGTGGAGAAGCGTAGAGACGGCGAGCAGAGTATAGAACCAGCCCCTGGTCTGATCAACTCCCTCAACTATGAAATCTGCCGGAAACTGTTCGGAAAAAAGTTTCTTGTTTTCAAAGGGCCAATGCCATTGGGCATAAGGCATGGCACCGGAATCAAACCAAACGTCGATCAGGTCAGGAATTTTCTTCATCAGCGCCCCGCAATTGTCACATTTCAAAGATATCTTATCTATAAAAGGCCTATGGAGGTCAAGCTCTCCGTACTCGTTTCTTGGTATGGCGCGCCATTCCAAATCTTTAAATTCGGCCAAACCAGGATAATCGGTCTTACTATCTAAAATTTCCTGGCCATTAAGTCCCTGGCCCATGCCTTGCAAAAGCCATAAAGGATCACCATGACTGACGATCATAATCTTCTTGCCTGAATATTTAGACTCCATATCATTTATAAAATCCAGCATTCTGGTTCTTACCT
>CAYSDF010000064.1:0-3144 GCA_964429675.1 uncultured Candidatus Saccharibacteria bacterium | reverse complement strand
GATTGACACTTTAATGAAGTAAATGTACTCTAAAACAAGCTTTTTTTCAACTAAAACAGGCAAAGATATTGGCTAAAGTAAATGACCAAGCAGTTCAAAGAATAGCCCTTAGAATTAAAGAATTGCCTCTTTCGGGAACAGCACAGACATTTACTGAAGAAGATAAATTTCCCTCGGTCGGTGATCCGGGAGTGCCTGACTATCTTTTCGCAGTAACTATCCATGAATTCGGATCTTGGATTAGTAATGAAAGGGGATATGCCGGGCCGTTATATGGAGAAGTTGATGGCAAGAGATTGAAAGGTTCGGATCTTCTTTGGACTCTTTCGATGAAGATGTATCAAGAAATGGGGGGTCATTTTTTTAATCCTCTGAATCTGGCGAAGCTTAGCCATGATAAATTCTTAAAGTGGTTGCCAGAAAAATATCAATTCTATGACATGATGACTCGTTATAGAATGACAGTTGAATATGGTCAGTATGCCAGGAATTATTGTAATTTCAGCCGATATCCTTATAATTTAATACGGATTGCAAATCTTTCTAGTAATCCTCTCGAGACCTTTCTTAAACTCACTTCATTAATACCTGGATATGACAAGGATACTCTTTTGAAGAAGAATCTGCTTTTGGCGATGACCTTGGCTAACAGGCCGGAAAAATTCTTGAAAGCTGATTTTGGGGGATTTGCAAATCCCATTGTTGATAATCATTTTATGAGATTAGCGCTTCGGCTCGGCCTGATTGATTTAAACGAGAGGGAATATAAAATGCTTGCTCGAAGAATCTGGGTTGATGAAAATCTTGAGAAGGAAGTCAGGAGGAAGACGTACAAGGCAGTAAGGGAGGTTATTTACTTATCCGGCAAAGCTATGAGTGAGATAGATTTTCTGATGTGGAACGCTCGCCAATATTGTCCGGAAATGACAAAGCCGGATTGCCCCAAGTGTGTTTTTGATAGCGTCTGTCAAAAACGCGTAGCCCTCTTCCAGCCCGTTTTCCGAACTACAAATTATTAAAATTCTTATTAACCCCGCCTTGGCGGGGTTTTTGTGTTTTAAATACTTAGCAAAATCCCTCCCCAATTTTTCAGCGCTTGATCCCTTTAATAAATAGCTACTCCATCTTCGTCATTTTTCAGACCATTTGAGATTCCCTGGTCCGGCCATGCGCCCGTCCCGCCCTTTAAGCGGGCGAGGACGCGGCCGTTCCGGACCACCCCAAATGGTGCCCAGAAAAATGTCCTAGATGTCGTGTATTTATACTAAAGGAACAAGATGCTGAAAAATTGGGGAGGGGTTTTGCTAAAGAACGGATAGAAGTTGCCCCAGCCTATCCTCCTTGAATCACCTTCCTGGAGTGGCATGGCAACGAATCAGCGTTCGAGTAGTCAAAATTCAGGTGTCTGAGCGAAGCGAGTTCTGAATTTTGCGTCCGCCTCCGTCAGCTGACGGATGGGCGGACGAGAATGCGATTCGCCCATGACATGTAGGGCTGGTGATTCCAAGGAGGGAGGTTGGGGCTTAACCATTACTTAGATTTAGTTTCAGAAGTCTCTGCAGCTTTCTTCTTGAATCGGCCGCGGCCTTTTACTTTTTCTTCTTTAAATATCTCAAGAGCACGGGGGAGCTCGATAGTATATACGTCGTCAGGTTTTTTGAGTGACCGGAAATCCTTCTCATGGACAACATATGGTCCGAACCGGCCGACGTTAGCCGATATGTCTTTGCCTGTTTCCGGATGGGTACCTAATACCCGAGGCAGTTTCAGATATTTCAAGGCATCTTCCAGTGTAACAGTGGCAAAATCTTTGTCTTTCGGTAGACTTGATCGTCGCGGGTTGGGAGTATCTTTCGTCTTTTCTCCTAATTGGACATATGGTCCGAACCGACCCTCAAGTACGAAAATAGGCAAGCCGGTTTCAGGGTCTGTTCCTAGAGGTTTGTTGGGCTCAACAACAGAGCCGTCAATTCTGCGGGCGCCCTTACAATCAGGATAGCGTTCGCAACTCATGAATTTGCCTCCGCGCCCAAGCTTAATAGTCATGGGGCTGCCGCATACGGGACATTTCCATTCAGGGGCCGCAGATCCCAGATTGGTCAGCTTCTCTATCTTTTCTTTGGCCAATACATCTTTATGGAACGGACCATAGAAATCTTTAAGAGTTTTAAGATATTCTCTTTTCCCATCCGCAATTTCATCGAGTTCATTTTCCATCTCAGCCGTAAAGGTGTCGCTGATATAGTTCATAAAATTTTCTTCAAGAAAACTACTGACCACATCACCAGTGTCCGTTGGTTTTAAAGCGCGGCCCTCTCTGTCGACATATTTACGATCATACAAGGTTTTTATAATTGAAGCATAAGTTGAGGGCCGTCCGATATCTCGTTTTTCCAGCTCTTTAATAAGACCTGCCTCAGTATAGCGCGGTGGAGGTTCGGTGTGCTTTTCTTCACTGGTAATATCTTTCAAGTTAAGTGCTTCGTCTTTTAAGACTTCGGGCAGTTCTATGTCTTCTCCGCGTGCGCGGACATCGCAGGCCAACCAGCCGTCAAAAACAACACGTGATCCGTTAGCGTTAAAATCAGGAATCCCACCCTCTTTAATGGTAGCGGTGATTTTTGTACGTAAAAGCCTGGCATCGCTCATTTGTGAAGAGATAGTCCGTTCTCTGATAAGACGGTATAGCTTTTTCTGTTCTTCATTATGTCCAGCACTTTCCCGTCCGGCTTCTGTGGGGCGGATTGCTTCATGGGCCTCCTGGGCGTTCTTGCTCTTGGTTTTGTAGGCGCGGAGTTCCAGATATTGTTTGCCGTAGGTTTTTTCAATCAGTCTTGCTATCTGAGCTTGAGCTGAAGAAGCGATATTCACGCTATCCGTACGCATATATGTAATAAAACCCTGCTCGTAAAGCTTCTGAGCCAGAATCATAGTTCTGGAGGGTGAATAGCCAAGCCGTGAGCTTGCTGTTTGCTGGAGAGTCGAGGTTGTAAACGGTGGTCTGGGCGATCTCTTAACGTCACTTTCTGTTATATCGCTCACAAGCCACGAACCGTTCCTGCCTTTTTCAAGAATTGTTTCTGCAAGTTTTTTATCTTTTGGTTCCTCTACGCAAGTTATTTGAAAAACTATTTTGTTTTTTCC
>CAYSDF010000063.1:0-3146 GCA_964429675.1 uncultured Candidatus Saccharibacteria bacterium | reverse complement strand
AAATGAAACGGTCGAGTCTGTGGTGGCAGCTATAAAATTGCTCAGACTTAAGAATCCTGAGTATATACTAGAGCTTCAAATAACCGAAAGAGGCATGGAGCTGTGCCTTAAAAGTAAACCAATTAACCTCCTTTAGCGAGGTTTTGTTTTTAAATTAAAACCCATTGCGACGTTTTTGTATGTGTGGTATGATATGTAAAAGGCGGACAATTGTCCGCCTCTAATTTTATGAAAATTGATATCATTACAATCTTCCCAGACTTATTTAATGGCTTCTTGTCGGAGTCTCTCTTGGCTCGAGCACAATCTAAAAAAATAATTACGATTAAAACTCACAATTTAAGAAAGTGGACGACTGATAATCATAAAACCGTTGATGATCGGCCTTATGGCGGGGGAGTAGGGATGGTTTTAAAAATTGAGCCGATATATAAAGCCGTCGAAAGTATTAAGGGTAAAGTATTAAGTATTAAAGAAAAGAAAATTAGAACTATTTTGTTGTCTGCCAAGGGCAAGACGTTTAATCAAAACGATGCCCGGAGATTATCAAAATATAAGCAACTGATTTTTATATGTGGACGATACGAAGGAGTTGATGAGAGGGTAGCTGAGTATATTGCTGACGAAGAAATATCAATCGGGAATTATGTTCTGTTCGGTGGAGAGGTGGCGTCGATGGTAGTGATCGAGGCGGTATCCCGTTTGATCCCGGGAGTTGTGGCAAAAGAAGAATCGATAAAGAACGAAAGCTTTTCGGATAAGGAGGCTAAAGTAAGGGAGCATGCTCAGTATACTCGGCCCGAGGTTTTCGTTCCGAAAACCGGTATTAAGGGGAAAGTATTAAGTATTAAGGAGAAGAAGTGGAAAGTGCCGAAAGTCCTTCTTTCGGGGAATCATAAGAAGATTGCCGCCTGGAGGGATTCTTATCAGGCGAGCCTCGCCCAAAAAGGGCGGGAGGAGTGGAGGAAGAAAAATTAAAAGCTCCGATCCGCCATCCGTCTCCGCCAGTTGGCGGATGACGGATGGTAGATGCGGAGCTAATTTCTATTTAGATAACAGATGGCTGATGTCGTTGTATATAGTGTAGGCCATAAGTGAAAACAACAAGGCAAGTCCTATATAAATAAGACCATTCTTTACTTTGGAGCTCATGTCTCTACGCGCTATCGATTCTATAAGGAGAATCGTAATACCCCCTCCGTCTAATATTGGTATCGGAAATAAATTTACAATACCAAGATTGAAGCTAATAAAAGCTACAAACATAAAAATACCATTCCAGCCATTCTGAGATTTTTCAGTACTTACTGCACTTGCTATAGCGATGGGCCCTCCTAAGGAATCCTTTGCCTTTATTTCCCCGGTTACTAATTGCTTAAGGCCGTTAGAGATTGCTTTTACGCCTAAAACGCTGGAATTCCAACCTGCGGAAATGGAATTTTTTGGATTTTTCACTGGAACTACTTCTTGGCCGGTTATTCCCACTAAAGGCTTACCGCTTACCAACACTGGCTTTAATTCATAAATTAAATAAGAATTACCTCTTTCGATTTTAAATCTCAATTCTTTCTTGGGATTAGCGGAGGCAATCTCCTGTCTTACTTCTTCGAATGTTTTAGTAGTAACTTCATTAACGGCGACGACCTTGTCGTTAACTTGCAACCCGGCTTGAGCTGCAGGAGAATTTTCCTGAACGGCCGAGATTTTATTTGATAATGTCGGAATGCCAAATATGATATAGGCTGATACGATGAGTAAGAAGCCTAAGATAAAATTGAATACCGGTCCGGCAAGAAGAATTATAATGCGTTGCCATCTTGGCTTAGAATTATAGGATTTAGGATCTTTTTCTTCTGTGGTGAGAGCTACTTCACCGACCATTTTTATGTAACCTCCAAGAGGTACGAGGGATAGGCAGTATTCGGTCTCACCGACTTTTTTGGATAATAGCTTTGGTCCAAAACCAATTGAAAATACCGTTACCCCAACCCCGAAAGTCTTTGCCAGAAGGAAGTGTCCAAATTCATGAAATCCGACGACAACGCAGATTACTAGAATGAAAGTCAGCATAATTACCACCCGAACCTTGTTGTAAAAGATCTCAGTACCTTGTCGCAGACTATACAATATGTTGATTATTTTAGCAAATAAGCTGATTCTAATAGCTCGCGCCAGGAGGTTCGAGTCAGACTTCTAGCGGGGTTGACATATGATTCGTCTTGGAATACAATGACTATAAATATGGAGGAAGGAAATTAAACCCATTATTACAACTCAACACGTCCTACTATGCTGAAGCTACGAAGGACACAGTAGTATAACCACGATTGGTGCCAAGGGCGCTAATCGTGGTTATGTTATTGCCAAATTAAATATAAGGCGATAAGATAGCCAAGCAAGAACTTTCCCAATTTTATATAGCTAACCAGAATTCCTGTCTCTTCCGGGTAAACCGGACAGAGATTTTTAGGAGAGTTTGATCCTGGCTCAGGATGAACGCTGGCGGCGTGGATAAGGCATGCAAGTCAAACGGGCCGAGCATATAGCAATATGTGCTTGGTACAGTGGCGAACGAGTTAGTACTACCTTGGAACGTACCCGAAAGACGGGGATAACCCCGCGAAAGCGGGGCTAATACCCGATAGTCCCAGCTTCACTTTTGATTTCAATTATGATAATCCAAAATCATGTATGTAGTTTATATTATTCAACATGATTCAGGAGATTTATATATTGGGATAACTGCTAATCTAAAACAAAGATTAGAATCCCATAACAATAGACTCAATAAATCTACTATAAGAAAATTAGGGAAGTGGCAATTGATCTATGCAGAAGCATACAGATCAAAAGCAGATGCCATTGATAGAGAATCTAAGCTTAAACAACATGGTAGTAGTAAAAAAGAATTGTTTAAGCGAATTAAGAGTAGTTTTATTGAAATCAAAAGTGAAGCTGGGTAAAGACGCAAGTCACTTTCGGAGCGGCCTAGGTCCTATCAGCTAGTTGGCGGGGTAAAAGCCCACCAAGGCTACGACGGGTAGGGGGCGTGAGAGCGCGACCCCCAACGAGGGAACTGAGATACGGTCCTTACACCTACGGGTGGCTGCAGTCGAGAATATTCGACAATGGGCGAAAGCCTGATC
>CAYSDF010000062.1:0-3272 GCA_964429675.1 uncultured Candidatus Saccharibacteria bacterium | reverse complement strand
GACCTTGCCTCATCTATGGTTGATACCGGGTTGAATAGTCTAAGCCCAACAGTTGATTTATCCAAAATAATAACGGTAGACTCGTCGCCAGATAATAACAAGCTATACGGTCAGGCGGTGGGGGATGCCATAAAACAATTTTTACTGATCTTAAATTCTCAGTCTCAAAAACTATCAGCTATTCCCATAACAGATAATTCCGGTGTTGACACTCAGACATTAACTGATTCGTTCGGAACTCCTGCCAAGGAATTTAAAAAAATATATGACCGGGCTCTTTCAATTCCCGTTCCTGAAAAGTGGAAGGCAGATCATATTAACTTTTTAAAAATGGTCCTGAATTTTTCTAACCTCAACGCAGCTATTGCTAACGAGGAGAATGATCCTGTTAAAAGCGCTATCGCTACAACACTTTTAGGCACCGCTTATCAACGATTCCCGGATATGATCCAGTATTTTACTTCTGAACTAGCCCAGCAACACTTACTTGACTTAACTCAATAGACTAATGAGCAAATCCTTCACTATTATTTCCGTCATTCTACTGGTTGTTTTAATTTTCTCTTATATTCCTACGAGAGCAACCATGGCCCAGACATCATCTATAGTCCGGGGGATATCTTGCGTCGCGGGCGGTATTGCCGGGAGTTGGCTCTCGGGCCTTATTAAGACTGGCCTCTATAACCTGACCCAAAAATTTAAGAGCCTGATTCCATGGCTAGGTATTCAACAAGTACCTACAAATGACGCCGACTTATCAGGTGTTAATCATTTTGAAAACGTTATAGCCAGTTGTGTGGCCAGAGTAGTATTGAATAAAATAACCAACAATATGATCGGTGCTGTTAGAACAAGCGGAAAAAATGGGGGGCCATCGTTTGTAAGAGACTGGAGAAATTACCTAACCGGCGCCCAATACCGCGGAGAAAATATTTTCAGATCAATGCTAAGCACGACAAATTTGTGTTCTTATATGAGTCGCGAGATTAAAACCCTCTTTAACGCTAACAATCGCCAATCATTAATAAGCCAAAATGCCATCGCTCAGGTACGAATAGATGCCCTGGAACCTTTCGCCCAAAGAAATAATTGTACGATGCCCCAGAATTTTAGTCTTCAGAGCTATGTTCGTGATTTCTCCGGAAACGGCGGCTGGGAAGCATTGGCCCGCATCACTCAGCCTGAGAATAATTTCTTTGGAACATTTTTCAATTCCATGGATGAAGTCGCCAGACAAAGAAACTTTGAACAAAATGCCGATCAACTAGATGCCCTAGCTAATGGGTCATTTACGTCAAGAAGGGCTAACAGCCCTGGTAGTGTACTAAGTACTAACGCTACCCCGCCCCCCAATGCCCCACTGAATTCTACATGTAACGATTGCATTAATGCAGGCTTGATGTATTGCCCTTCAACCGGAAAATGTGCGACGGGTCCTGGTGATCCTAATTGTGACGGAGATGAAACCGGAGATACAGCCGACTGTGCGATAACAGTGCCCAGTAGTACACCGCGGCCAGCAAACGGGCCCTGCGCCATAATAGGTCGTAACGGCCAGTGTCTTGTATACGAGCAGATCGTAACTCCGGGAAGCACCCTTCGTGATACGGCCAACAATGTAATTAACCAGGAGTTAGCTTGGATCACTAATTCCAGAACACTCAGTTCTCTAATTTCAGACCTGACCAATTTATTGCTAAGTAGAATTCTGAATTTAGCCGATGGATCTAAAGCTCCCAGACAACCGGGATTCACGACTCAGCCGGAACCCAGTTATCCTCCAAATACCGGCGGCCCGAGCCCTACACCGAGTGTCCCGCCAGGTTCTGTCGCTCTTTGTGTCAGCGTAAATTATCAGGATGGTTGCGAAATATTTTCAGCTGATGATCCTGACTTAACCAATAACACCATCGGCAATGATACTGCCTCTTCAATCATAGTGGGCCAGGGGGCAGCAGTAGAAGTTTGTACTAATTCAAATTATGGTGGAGATTGCATACCTTTCACGGCAAATGAGCCTGACTTCACAAATGTAAGCACCGGTATATTCAGTAATTTAAATGACGAGGCTTCTTCGATTAGATTTACTTCTACAGTTCCGGTTACTTGTCAGGACAAAGGACTAAGCGATCCCTATCTTAATGATGTTAAGGCTGCAATAAACCAGTTTCTGGCTGCTAACCCGGCAATAGCCAACTCTCCAAATACCGATTTAACAGCCGTAGCCGCACTCAGGGACGGAGTTGGTCAAATACTGGAATCTCAAGGATTTACTACTGGAGGAATCAATGGCCCCAATGGGCAGCCTTATGAGGTTTTGATTGCGATATATAGGCCCGGCGATCCCGACGCAACGATTTATCGAGTGGCTACCAGTCTTGGCAGCGGTGCATTAATAAAAAACTCTGTCCAAAATATTTATTGCGACGACCATACAGATATAAATAACCTTGTTCCTCTGCCTTATCAGTCCAATCAAACCTGCTCTACTCTAGGGTTGAGTAACAACTATGCTACCGATGTTCAGACTGCTGTTAATAATGTGGTAAATAATACAACTCTTGATGATGGGCAGCTTGGAAATTCTACAGATATGGGAGCTTTCCTGGATGCCGTTGTAATAGATTTAAGAAATGCTGGCCTTAAAGCTGGTCGGGTTGAAACTAGCGGCATACTAATGACTAACGTTGTCATAGTCGGCCAGCCTTCTGATCCCGATGGAACCATATATTCTTTGTTTAGCAGAAACTCTGGAAGAATAGGAGACTTTATCGCCATAACATGTGCTAGACACGATAACTGGTCTGTTCTTAGAGATCCGGGCGGCGGGAATCCCATTAAGACTACTTGGATCATAAACTTAAGCGCTGCAAACGGCCAATTTCTTTCAGCTACTAACGGCGGCGGCAGCACCGTAACTGCAGATAAAAGTTCTGTTGGAGCATGGGAGACATTTACTCTAATCGATAAAGGCACTCAAAACGGTGTTCTAGAAGATGGTGACCAGATAGCAATTCGTTCGGACAGCGGTTTGTTCTTCAATCATGAATTATCCAATGACGATCTTCGTGTAAATATTTCTGTTGCCACAAACGGATCGATCTTTACAATCAGAAAATCTGGTGGAGGAGTTATAAATACTGGAGATTCAGTATCATTCGTTGATTTTAATAGATATATAACAGCGGTCGGTGGCGGCGGAGGTCTAGTTAATTTTACAGGGACATCAATAGGACCTCCTCAAATTTTCACAATAACTATTCCTTAAATAT
>CAYSDF010000061.1:0-3305 GCA_964429675.1 uncultured Candidatus Saccharibacteria bacterium | reverse complement strand
TGTACATTAATCAAGCGTTGTTTACACTTTTCGCTCGGGAAATGAATTCTTCTAATCTTTGTAAAGGCGTCTGATCTTTTAATGATTGATGGGGTCTGGACTGGTTGTACCAGTTCACATAGGCATAAAGGAATCTTCTCCTCTCATCTCTTGAAGTAAAATGCTTGCCTCGATGCCATTCTGTCATTAAGGTTCTAATGACTCTCTCGGCCTTGCCATTAGTCCAGGGATGTTTAATTTTAGTAAAGCTCTGAAGTATTTTGTACTTTCGGCATAGAGCTACAAATGGATGGCTTGGCCTGCCCTTGTATTCACTGCCATTGTCAGAATATATCTGCTCAATAACAAAGGGCATAGCTCTCTTAAATTCTTCTAAGAATATGGCTGATGAGTAAGCAGTTTTATCCGGAAAGATGTCAGCATAGATCCATCTTGAATAATCATCGATAGCCACGAACAAATACTCTCTAGGCTGGATAATTGCCTCTCCGGGCATTAGAGGCAGTCTCTTGGTATCGACATGAACTATCTCTCCGGGGATGGCCTTTTCATATCTCTTTAGTCGATGCTCTTTTCTTGCAATTTTAGCAGCAAGTTTCTTCTCGGTCTTCGATAAATGCTTTAACCCGTAAAAAGCAGCTCGATACCGGTTATTCATGCTGTGTCTTTGCGTAAAGATGCCTAATTTGGCTTCTTTTAATACTTTGTAGACGGTGGGTCTGGAAACAAGAAAGTGTTTAGCCAGATTAGTCACTTTCTCTCCCATTCTCCAGCGTCTGAATATCTCCCTTCGCTGATAAGGGAATAATTTGGTATTCTTATGCATAGAAAGACTCGGGTTGTTAATGGTTTCTTACAATTCCATTTTCCCGAGTTTTTCTTTTGGTTTCAATTGTTAAAGTGTAAACAACTCGATGATAACGTACACAAATAATTGACACTACATAGTTATACGTGTTATAATTAAAATATCCCAGGTTCACTAAACCAAGGAGGCCAAATGAGAGCTACGCTAGGTGTTTTGCGCCGAGGAACTGTTTCCCCGGACGGCATGTCAATCGTTATTGGCAGAAGAAAGTATCCCCTTGCCAAGGGATACGGACCTCGGCCGCCGAATACGGAAGAGCATGTCTGGATCGGTCCGGAACGACGATGGCTATTTCTGAATATCCAAGCGGCTGTACCTCTTGGTAAGATCAGTCGCACTGCAGTAGACCGATAAATCCCCCCCCCCGCACCGGACAAAGCTCCCCTTTCGTCTGGTGCGGGTCTTTTTATTTTAGTTGATTCATTTTCATTAGATCTCGGATTTTAATAAATAGCGTGTTATAATATACTATTACGATGTTTTTATTTTTAAATAGTAAAAAAGGTAAAATTTTAAGCGGTATAGCATTAATAGCGGCCATTGCTGTCGGTTTTACTGTATTTCGAAACAAGCCCAAGATTAAATACGAGTCTATTATTGTCAGTCGCGGAGAACTGGTTCAGGAAGTAAGCGTCACCGGCAAGGTCAAAGCTGCTCAGTCGGTTGATTTACAGTTTGAAAATTCCGGACGTATAACTGCCATCAATTATAAGGCCGGCGCCAAGGTAAATGCCGGCTCGACGATTGCTTCTTTGGATACCCAAGATTTACAGGCCCAGATCCTCCAGAAAGAGGCGGGTGTTTTGGCGGCTCAGGCCGACTTAGACAAAACGGTTAAAAACTTCCAGTCTCTGAGCGATCCGGCTACATCAACGGCCTTGAAAACTGATCTTGATAATACCAAGCTCAATCTTGATCAGGTAAAAATAAAAGCTGATGCCGATCTGGCATCTGATTATAGTAGAGCTTTTAATACAACCATAGAGGCAATCACCGAAGTCAATGGATCTCTTGCGGTTATGGAAGATATCAGAAAGACTTATTTTGAAGGCAAATATAACTGGGATGATTACCTTAAATATCTCAGAGATCAGGCAATCAGCCAGGTTCAGGCCGTACGTAATGTTTTGCCGGCGGTTGATCATCCTGAAACAGTCATAACTCCTGATTTATACGACAAGGTTGATTTAGCGCTGAAAGATATACAAGCGGCTTGCCAAACCATGCGAACGGCTTTTGCTTTTTTACAGAACTCCATCCAATCCAATCCCAATTTGGTATCATCTTCCACTGACCAGTCGCGAATTAATTCCCAGGCAACGGCCATATCTTCCGAATTATCCGCCGTTTCGGATTCTATTCAGGCCATAACCGATCAGAAAATTATTAATACCAAAAATATTTCCGATGCCCAGTCGCAATTATCCAAAGCTCAGTCTGCTTTTCCGACTCAGGAAGATATTATTCAAAAACAGGCGGCTTTAAAACAGGCCCAGGCAGCTCTGATTTCGGCCCGTTCTCAGCTAAATAAATCTCTGATTATTGCCCCTTTTACCGGAATTATTTCTAAAATTAACGGGGATTTGGGAGAAACAGTGAATTCTTCAAAGGTCGTGGTATCCATGATTTCAGTTTCAGGCTATCAAATTGAGGCTGATATCACCGAGATCGATATTGCTAAAATTAAAGTTGGCGATCCGGCGAAATTAACTCTCGATGCCTATGGGCCGGATACTGTATTTGAGGCTCGTGTTTCAAGCATTGATCCTGGGGAAACAATAATCGAAGGCGTCACCACATATAAGACAACTCTTGATTTTGTTAATTCAGACGAGAGATTACGTCCCGAGATGACTGCTAACTTAGACATCCAGACTGATAAAAAAGAAAATGTTATTGCCATTCCGCAGAGAGCGGTGATTGTTAGTGGAGAAAAGACCGTTCGGGTAATTAAGAACGGCGCAATTCAGAATGTAATCGTTGAAACGGGCCTCTCCGGCAAAGACGGGATGGTGGAGATAACTCAAGGTTTGAATGAAGGCGATCAAGTCGTAACATTTATCAATGAATAACCCTAAATATCCGATCATCAGGGTTGAAAATCTGGAGAAGATATACGGCGAAGAAGGCGATACCATAACACCCGCTTTAAGCGGGGTGTCTTTTGATGTCCAGGAAGGAGAATTTCTTGCCATTATGGGTCCGTCGGGATCCGGTAAGTCTACCCTTTTGCATATTCTTGGATTTCTTGATCGGCCCACCAGCGGTATCTATAAGCTTGATGGCAATAGCATGGATTCTTACAGCGATGATGATCTTGCCAAAATTCGTAATAAAAAATTTGGCTTTGTTTTTCAAGCTTTTAATCTGCTGGCCCATACTTCCGTTTTAGAGAATGTGAAATTGCCCCTTCAATATACTACCCTGCCCGAGGAAC
>CAYSDF010000060.1:1916-3362 GCA_964429675.1 uncultured Candidatus Saccharibacteria bacterium | reverse complement strand
CTCCTCCGGGCTTAATTCTCCAAGAAGCAACTTCATGAGTCCTGTTAAATCAAGGAGATGGGATTTGAATACATCGGCTGGCGCTTCATCAGGCTTTGGAGCCGGTAAGTCAAGCGGGTTTATATGATGAGGCGAGCTAATGGATATTTTGATAGCCGAACCACCGACGGTTTCAGCAAGATACTTATACTCATCTTCCGGATCAATGATTATTACTTGAGTATCAAAGATCAGGCTCCTAAGAATCTCGAGTTTGACTGTGTAGCTTTTCCCTCCTCCTGATTTTCCAAATACCACCGAGTTGTAATTTTCCAATTGAAACCTATCAAAAAGAACAAGAGAGTTATTATGGGTATTTATCCCGTAAAGAATACCGGAGTTGGAAGTTAAATCAAAAGACACAAAAGGAAATATAGAGGCCAATGGCTCGGTATTAAGAGAAGTATGAACTTCCAGACGGTCATCGCCCAGGGGTAGGGTAGATAAAAATCCTTCCGCCATTCTAAATGTAGTCGGACGGGTGTATATTAATTGATACTCAAGCATGCCTTTTAGTCTAGATTCAGTCTCATTGAGTTCTTTCAGACTGTTTTCGTAAATCGTTACATATACTCCGAGTTCAAAGAACCTGTCTATTCCCTGCTGAAGGCGATCACGTAAAGTTTCTATGTCCTGAATAGCTGTTTCAAGAATTGGATTTCTGACCTTGCCGGCTGCGTTTTCTTCCATGGTTTGAGCTTCAAGGCGAGCGAGCTGGTCTCTTAATTGCTTTAAAATTACACCGGTATTTTTGGGAACTATTGATATCGATACATCCATCGAACGGTCTAGATTTATAATCGGCGAAAACCAGCTAGTATGAAGATAGCGCGGGTAAGTGGCGATAAAAAGTGTTCGGGCGTACTTGTCTCCTATCTGAAGAAAGTTCGGGGATATGCTAAAGGCCGACGGCGCCAGAAAGCTATCTAGACTTTTCTCATTCGAATTTTTATTTTCGTTAGCCATTTTATGTTATTGCATCTTATTTCCGGTTGGCGTCGTTTGGTTAGCCGAGGGGTTATATAGGGTATAAAAAATATTTACCAGTTCATCTTTCTCTAATATTCTCGTTCTTAAACCAAGGCCGATCAAACCTCCGAAAACAAGTTCTGCTCTTTGCATAATCTGTCCTCTGTATAGTTCAAATTCTTCCTCGCTCAATTTTTTAATACTCTTGGTAGGACTAAATAAACTTTTGAGGCCCGAAGTAATCCCGGCCTTTCCTGCGGATTCAGATATAAACAAAGGTACGACTATGTAGAATTTCTTGGACATTATATTTGCCAGTTCTGCCAGCTCCTTGATGAATTTTATATATTCTTGAGTTTGGATTCTTAAAAGCTCATTGGTAACAGTGCTTGTTGTCTCTTCAACAAACTTAAGATATGTATCAATAAATAAACGTCG
>CAYSDF010000060.1:0-1816 GCA_964429675.1 uncultured Candidatus Saccharibacteria bacterium | reverse complement strand
CCCGGGTCCGGTCTTTGGGGTATCGGAGCGATAGGAGGTGCCGATGATTGGGGCTGAGATGGCGAGGGAGCAGAAGGACGTTGAGCTATGCGTGGAGTATTGCGTGGCAACCCGGCAGATATCGGCGGTTTAGGTGGCACGGGCGGGGCTGAGATTGGCGGCGGAGTCGGAAGTGGAGGTGGTGGAGGCGTCATCGAAGGCACGGATTGAGATTTTATAAATGTTTCTGTATCGACTTTTTCTGGAGTGACTTGCATTAGCTTTATTTTATCGCCGAACTTTTGTCTTTGGATATTTTTTATATCTTCCAAAATCGGTGAGAAAAGTTCGGACGCGATCCTATTGGCCATAGCAGAAGACTTTTCTTCATCAAGACTAAGCTTCGAGGCTAATAATGTTGGGAAATCTTTTACAAAAAGACTCCCTACTACAACGTCGCGAATCAAACTGGCTATGGTGGGGATACGGTCCTCTGCCAGTTCATATTCTTCTCCCAATGAATATATTTGATTAGCTGTTTGGGGAGCTGCTAAGAATTTTTTCAGAGGCCCGGAAAGACTTGCAAAGGTTACCAAAAAACTCTCCCTAGCCCTGGGGTCTGTCTTCCCAAAATCAGCAAAGTAGGGAGATGCAAGAAAATACTCATACGTAGGTACGATACTAATCTCAGAATCAGTCTGGCCTGGCCCGGTATTTAATTGTGGTGAAATGTCGTCCATATCTAAGGATTCTGTATTATTTTAATAATTTTATCAGCGATTTCTTTTTCTGTGCCACTATCCGGATTGATTCCTATGACCCCGCCGTTACTTTTGCTATTCTCAGCATCGTTACTGAAAAAGATCTCAGTAGATTTTAATTTATCTTCTCCTACGTTCTGAGCAATAATATCCAGTATTTTTTCTATTTTCTCATCGCGGTATTGCTTATCAACTCCGATTAAGGGAATCAAATATTTTTTTGTGTCGATATTTGGATAGTTTGAGTATAGTTTTGGTCCGCCTTGAGCTACAGTAGTCCCACCTATTGGGGGCAATTCACGGTTTGGTGGCAATGGCCTTGTGGGGGTTGAGGGCGGATTACTTGGTGGTCGAGGTGGCTGCGGTGAGGAAGGGGGTCTGTAAGTTGAGCTTGATCCCCCGCCAAAACCGGGTGGAAGAGGTCTAGATCCTCCGCTTGAAGTTGGTGGTGTTGTTGACGGCGGCGGTTGGGGAGGATTACGGGGTGGCGGTGGAGGGTTATTCGGTACAGGAGGTGGGTTCTGCGGTGGTGGAGGATTGTTAGGAGGGTTATTAGGAGGATTTTGTGGCGGGGTATTTCTCATATTAGCGACCTCTCTCGCTACGGTGTTGTATAAGTTTCTAATCTGAGTCTTTATAGCTGGAGTTGCATGCTGATTTTCTTCAATTTGAGTGGCTAGGTTATTTAATTTCTTTAGTTCTTCTGTCGCTCTAGTCGCCGCTAGTTTTTTATCGGTAGGATCTGGGGCTATTCTGTAAGTTTGAATTGAGTTTCTGATTCTTGTCGCCAAATCATTTCCTGAATTTGCCCAAGTCGCAGTGAATAGGCCCTCAAAAGCAGCTCCCTTTTGAGCGGTAAAGTCTGGGTGGTCAACTAAGTTTTCAATCTTTGAGGGTGTAAAATTGGGAGCGGCAGCTGATTGGAAACGATTACTGCTGAGTGTATTGTCTGATAGTTTTAATATCTCCGATGAGCTCATCTTTCTCTGGGCTCTGGCAATCCCCTCAGCTATATCAACGTCTCTTGTCGCGGGGTTTACTGGAACTGCATTGCCAGCCTGGTCTCTCAAAATACC
>CAYSDF010000059.1:0-3591 GCA_964429675.1 uncultured Candidatus Saccharibacteria bacterium | reverse complement strand
GTTCTGAATTTTCCTACAAACAAGACTGCGATTCGCCCATGACATGTAGGGCTGGTGATTCCAAGGAGGGAGGATGGGGCAGAGATCCAGCTCTGGCAAAAATGAAGAGGGGCTTTGCCCGCCGTTTATGCTATAATTTACTCATGCTCAAAAGACTCAAAGAATTCTGGAAAAGCTTGGGGCCGGGATTAATTACAGGCGCATCAGACGATGATCCATCAGGAATCGCTGTATACTCTGTTGCCGGAGCTAAGTTCGGCTTGGCTCTACTTTGGACAGTGATAGTCACACTGCCATTCATGGTAGTAATTGAGAGAATGGCCGGAAGAATTGGCCTCATTTCCGGACGAGGCTTAGCCGCTAATATGAAAAAGCATTACCCCCGCTGGCTATTGTTAGTTTTGATATTTATTTTGGTTGCCGCCACAATCATCAATATCGGAGCTGATATATCGGCAATGGCTGCCGCTCTCAATCTGGTCGTCCCCTTCTCACCGATAATTCTTTCCTTGATTATATCGACTACTCTAATACTTCTGCTGATATTTCTATCCTACCGCCAAGTCGCCAGATATCTTAAATTGTTGGCGATCATTCTATTATCTTATGTCTTAGCAGCTTTTTTTGTAGTCGAACCATGGAAAGATATACTTTTTAGAACCTTTATCCCTAAAATAATTTGGAGCAAAGAATACCTATCAATGACCGTGGCCATCTTTGGAACTACCATATCGCCCTATTTATTTTTCTGGCAAGCCTCAGAAGAAGTTGAAGAAGAAAGAGTTCATTTAAATGAGAAGGCTATCGGTATGATCCCGTCCACCGAGCCTCATGGCCCCCATAGATCAGCCAAAATAATTCGAGCCGAGGTCGGCTCAATGTATAAGGATCTGCGATATGGCATGATTTACTCGAATCTTGTCACTTTTTTTATAATTATTCTTAGCGCCGCGACTTTATATAAAAACGGCTTCACAAACGTCGCCACAGTAGAAGATATCGCTCAGGTCTTAAGACCTCTTGCCGGATCTTACGCAAACCTGCTCTTTCTTATCGGAATTATCGCATCGGGCGTCTTAGCCATTCCGGTACTGGCTGGAACGGCGGCTTATTGCGTGTCGGAAGTGTTTGGCTGGCGTGATGGTTTTGAAAATAAATTTACCGAAGCAAGAGGATTCTATTCTATTTTGATTCTATCGACTGCTCTTGGTCTTTTAATTCCGGCTCTACATTTGCATCCAGTTAATATTCTTTACTACACAGCTATTATTTTCGGTGCCATATCGCCGCTTATTATCCTAATGGTCATCCACATGGCCAATAATCCCAAGATCATGGGTCGCTACACCAGCCGCCGCTCTTCCAATATCATTGCCTATGGTTTATTCTGGATTATGTTAATTAGCGTTATATTAATGTTCTTACTCTAGAAAAATGATAAAAATATTTAACACCTTAACCAAACAAAAAGAAGAATTTATTCCCAGGGATGGAAAAAAAGCCCAGATGTTTGTTTGCGGGCCGACCGTTTATGATTATATACATATTGGCAACGCCAGGACTTTTGTGTTTTTTGATGTCGTAGCCAAATACCTTCGCCATCAAGGATACGATGTCGATTACATTCAAAATATTACCGACATAGATGACAAGATTATAAACAAGGCCGCCGAGGCCAATCGCGAGGCACTAGATTGGGCTAAAGAATACCAGGAAAAATTCGAGGAAGATATGAAGGCCCTTGGGGTCACTTCTCCAAGATACATACCGGCTACAAAACATATCAAAGAAGTCATAGCCCAAGTCCAAACTTTGATAGACAAGGGCTTTGCCTATGAAATAAAAGGCGACGGTTGGTATTATGATCTTTCCAAGTTCCCGGAATACGGGAAGCTCTCCGGCCGGACAGCTCAAGGAGCCGATGACGCCGTCAGTAGAATAGATGAAAATAATAAAAAGAAAAATGCCGGAGATTTTTGCTTGTGGAAATTTTCAAAAGCAGATGAACCATCTTGGCCATCAGATTTAGGCGCTGGAAGACCTGGCTGGCATATCGAAGACACGGCCATTACCGAAAACTATTTCGGCCCTCAATATGACCTCCATGGCGGCGGACAGGATCTGATATTTCCCCACCATGAAGCCGAGATTACTCAGCAGGAGTCGGCATCTGGCAAAGCGCCTTTTGTAAAATATTGGATGCATGTGGCATTTTTGGTTAATAGCGAGAAGAAAATGTCTAAATCATTAGGTAATTTCGAAACAGCCCGAGAGCTTCTGAAAAAGTACCCTAAAGAAGTCTTGAGATTTTATCTTTTAGCCAACCACTACCGCTCTCCTTTAGACTATAGCGATGACATGTTCAAACAATCTGTGGCTGCGGTATCAAGAATAAGAGAATTCCGGAATCGTCTTGCATTAATTAAACCGTCATTACACAGTTCGGACAAAATATCTGAAGTAAGTGCCATAATCGAAGATGCAAAAAATAAGGTATTTTCTGCCCTTGATGATGACTTTAATACAACTGAGGCTTTAGGAATATTATTTACAACAATAAAAAATCTGAATGCTTTTTTTGATCGACAGGAGTTGAGTGTCGGTAGCGTTGGTAAAATTATTAGCCTTCTTAATTTCTTTGGTAATATATTCGGGATTATTCCCACGGATACCAAATATAACCAAGATGTCGCCCCAAAAGAAATTACTGAACTTGTCTCCCAGCGCGAAAAAATGAGAGAATCTAAAAATTATTCCGAATCAGACAGAATAAGAGCCCAGATCGAAGACCTGGGCTGGAAAATTGAAGACACTCTCTACGGTCCGCTAGTGGTTAAAAAATGAATCCTCCTCGCGGCAAGCCGCGAGGTATCAAGAGGAGGCTTCGCCTCTTGATACCGCTGCAGAGCAGCGGAGTATTCACTCCTTTTAGCTTCGCTCGGACAAAATGGAAATTTATTTCCATTTTACTCCCCGCTCGCTAAAATAAAAGTCCCGCTTAAGCGGGACATGCGATTCTACTTGAGAACTAGCTTAGTATAACCGCCGGGAGTTACCACGACATCAAGCTCCGTGGCGTCATTTTTAATCTGTCCAGCAAAATCCTGCTTGTTAGACTGATATAGATAAAGATACTCCACCTTATCCTTACTGCCATCTGCTATATTCAAACCAAGACTGACATAATCACCGGCTTGGTAGACAAACGCGACCTTATAATGGCCCGCCGTAAGCTTTGACAGAGCGGCAGGAGAACCGTCCCTAAGATTGTTGCTACTAATTGCGGAAAATAGCACTAGAGAAAATAATCCTAAAACAGTGAATAGGGCTGCCAGGCCATCGTTTTCGCTAGCCAAACAGGCACCTGCAAGCAATAAAAATAGTACAACTATTAGCCCAATCACAAAGAGCGCGAGAACTTCCATGATCCTCTCCTTTTTGAAGGTTCCAAACCGTGGCTATATTATAGGAGTATATTACAAATCTGTCAACAGAAACTGGGCCAAAAGACCCCAACCCATTTTTCTCCAGCCCTACATGTCATGGGCGAATCGCAGTCTAGTTTCTGGGAAAATTCAGAACTCGCAAAGC
>CAYSDF010000058.1:0-3712 GCA_964429675.1 uncultured Candidatus Saccharibacteria bacterium | reverse complement strand
GCAGTGCCTGGTCTATTCAATCCTAAGATCAACTGGTTTTGGGAAGCCCGCTCAATCGTGAGTGGGCTTTTTACTTGAATATTTACAGCTTAAATGAAGATTTATTGGGATTAGTAATAAGCAAAAACCCTGCTCAAATTTTTATCCTACTCCTATAGTATCGCTCGTAACAATAAATAGTTACTGACTCATCTTCCTGCCAATCCTGCAAATGATAAAAATCAGAGCAGGGTTTTTGGCTACTTAGATAACGAGAAAAACATCGATCGCTAACCGCAGGAGAGTTGATCTCTGGGGATCTCCCGCCCGCCTGACGGCCGGCAGGCAGGTCGACTGGACCGAGGGACGAAGTGCAAAATTCTAGCTCCCGCCGTTGGCGGAGCCCCGCTGAGGCGGTGCCAAGAATTTATGCCGTGCCCCAGAGAGCAAGCTCTCCTGCGGTTAGCCCATGACACATCGGCATGGATAAAAATGGGTTGGAGTGTTTTGGCGGGCCTTTTACTTTTGATAAAAGAATGTATAGTATGGGATATTACCATGGTTAGCAAGTACTACAAAAAATACATCCGAATTCCTCCCAGTGAGTCGATTGATATTCGCGATATAATGCCGATCATACATCATCCGCTTTTCCAGCGGCTTTTGCATATATCTCAGCTTGGTACTACCCTGACAGTTTTTCCTGGCGCCACCCACAACCGTTTTGAGCATGTTTTAGGTGTCTACGGCAAAGCCACCCGTTTCTGCGGGAAGATGGCTGAAGAAGGGTTTATGACTAAATTTGAAGCTAGGAATGTAGCTTTGTTCGGACTATTGCATGATGTCGGTCATGGCCCGTTCTCCCATGTTATTGAGGAGCTTACACCATTGAGCGGAGATGAAGATGAGAACGGATTAGTAGTTGTTAAGAATTTAAAAAAGGAGATCAAGCAGGCAGGAGGGGATTACGATTATATAATTTCATTATTCAAGCATAAAAATCCGCTATACAAAGTAATCATGGACAAGAATGTGGGCATGGATAAGCTTGATTATCTTGAACGTGATACTTATCACACAGGGTTTGGTCAGCGTCCTGACATCGAGAGCTTATTCAACTACCTTATTTATTTAAAGGGTAAGATTGTAATTGATAAGAAGTCCTTGGAAGCAGCCAAGCAAATGCAAAAGCTGTATATATACATGTATCGTGAGGTGTATCTTCACAAGTCGGCGCTTATCAGCCAAAGATTTATACAGAAAATGATTTCTATGTTTATAGATTTAGCTAAAATGAACGCTAAAGACTTATGGCTTTTAAATGATGGTGAGTTAATGGCAAAAATATACAACCATCCTGACAAACGCCTCAAGTTTCTGTACGAATCGTACCGTGATAGGAATCTTCCCAGGACCGGTCTAGTCTTTAGATTAAAGGATCGCAAATACAGTGAGCGAGTGGCCGGCAAATCAATCCGTGTCGTAGAAGAAGGGCCGGAGTTCTTCAAGAAATTCATGGGCCATGCGAGCCCTAAGGACTTAGAAGAACTGGAGTCCCTAATCGGTAAAAGCTTAAGTATTCCCGCTCACAAGATAGTCGTTGTCCCGACGCTTACTCCTTGGCGATTTGATCCAGAGGACATTCTCTACCATGATGACGGCAAGATATATTCTCTCAAGAAAAACTACCCCGAGTATTTCAACGGCTTAAAGGCCGAGCTCAGTGACTATCTGGCAGTACGCATCTGCATCGTCGGCAACCGCCAGCAGATCTATAAGAATTCTTCGAAGATAATTTCTATTATCAGGAATTATCTTAAGTAGGGCTAGTCAGTCTGTGATTGTTAAACCTCTCTTTTCGTGTTATTATTTTCAAATCAAAGATGACCGAAAGTAACCTTCATCTCGACCGCCCATAGCTCAGTTGGTAGAGCAGCTCCCTTTTAAGGAGATGGTCGTAGGTTCGACTCCTACTGGGCGGACAGTTTACAAAATACCACTTTCGTGGTATTTTGTTTTAAGCACTTACTACAAAGGTGAGCATCAATGGAAAAGATTTTTGAGAACGATGATGTTCTTATTGAATTTGATCTCTCAAATAATAGGACTCTAATTCATCACAAGGGCTTTAAGGATTTAGTTATGCGCATAGATATAGTAGGAAACTGTATAGAGGCACAAAGCGATAATGATAACGGTATAGCGATGGAATGGCTACCTTCAAATGATAGATCTTACTACTGCCTTTCTAGCAGAAGTTGGACCAAACCGGCCAAATAGCCGGTTTTAAATTTCTATAAAATTCAACTTCCTGCCACTCCCGCCTTTGGCGGAGCCCCGTCACCGCCCCAGCGGGATCCCGCTAAAAGCGGTGGCTTTAAGCGGTGACAAGGCGGACCATTTACTGATTTAAAAAACTGTGTTATTATATAACACAGTTTCTAGTTCGTTAAAAGGATTTAAAATGCTACAACCATATATCGGTATAACTGATTTTACTAACTTCGGTCAGGTCCAAAAGATGCTCGATATTTTTAAATCTCATATACCTTTAGGGTCAAATCGGAAACTTCATGTAGGCCTGATGATGAGTTATAAAACTCTCCATGGTCTTCCCAGCAAATGGTCAACTGTTTTTCCACCAAAAGAAACGATAGCTGATATTTTTTCTTCGGATGAAGCATACAATTGTTTGCACTATGCAGACTACGATAATGACCCTGCATTATGGGAAAGTCTTAGTCGAGCAATCTCATATTGTGGAACCGGTATCCATGCTCTACAGCTTGATATGACCTGGCCCGATCCCAATCAAATCGCAAATGGTATGCATACCTCTAGGAAACAAATTGAGATAATACTTCAGATTGGCAGAAATGCTCTAGCAGAAGCTAATGACGACCCTCAGGCCGTCGTTGAAAGGCTTAAAGAATATGACGGTGTTATACATCGAGTTCTTCTTGATAAAAGCATTGGACGCGGAATTGGCATGGATGCTCATTTACTCTTGCCATTTGCCAGAGCAATAAAGGAATCTCTCCCGTCTATTGGACTTGGAGCGGCCGGAGGGCTGGGACCAGGAACGGTCGATCGCATAAAACCCTTATTGGATGAAATACCAGATATAAGCTGGGATGCTCAAGGGCGACTTCGTCCAAGCGGTAATGCAATTGATCCAATAGATTGGAATTATGCTGGAGGTTATTTAATGGAATCTCTAAGGCTAACGGCGGGAAGATAATATCTCCTGCTTTCTATTTACTCAAAACATCACTTGACTTTACTGATTATCGTATTATAATAAGAAGGCTCTAATCAAGTGGAGGTGACCATGGCTCGAGATAACATCCGGCGGGGCGACGTTGTTTATCTGGCAGATGATGCCCTTAATACCCTTCCTAATACGGCTAGAGATCTGGGTGCTGGCGGTAAGGTTATAATGGTTGACAACAGCGGTGTAGCCAAAATCATTATTACGAAATTGGTTTTTGTAAGCGTAGATAAGTTAATCAAGAGCAAGAGGCGGTCATAGAGTTTTTTACCAGGTAGTAGAAGTTCCGATTGCCCTGCTTAAAGCGGGGCTTTTAAATTTATTATCGGAACTTTCACTACCTGGTTTAATGCTTGATGGGGTTTCTAGATAGTGGTATTTTTAATACATAACTATGGCAGAAAAACCTCAAAAACCTAGCTATTTTAAGTATAAGGCCGAGACTATCTATGTCGGTGAATA
>CAYSDF010000057.1:0-3852 GCA_964429675.1 uncultured Candidatus Saccharibacteria bacterium | reverse complement strand
CTGCGATTCGCCCATGACATGCAGGGCTGGTGATTCCAAGGAGGGAGGCTGGGGGCAGAGATTTATAGCCAAACAAAAAGCTCCGACATGGTCGGAGCGGATGCTATTACTCAAGCTTTAGCTTCTTGAAGTTGCCGGCTTGAGTGACGACTAGTTTTTTAGCATTATGATTAATCAGGCCCTCAAAAGCACTCTTATCAAACTGATAGTACACCCGATGATCGGATCCATTATCGTCGCGAAGAACTATATCAACGCTTACATTGTCACCGTCCTGATCAACAGACCTCACATTATACTGACCGGCAGCAATATCGGTGATAGGGTAGCCGATGCTTACATGCCTCATTATAACGAGGCTGATCACTAAAAATAAAACAGCGGCGAGAAAAACCACAAGTGATGCGTCATCTTTACGGGCTGAGGCAAGCATTAAGGCCGCCGCCATACAAATTAAGCAGATAAACACAAGACCACCCAGTAGGACCATTTCTCTCTCCTTTTATTTTAAAAGTTCGCGGATGATATCTCGGTCTGACCACGGGATTTTCTTCCCTCCGGCCACAGCCATCGATGTCTCCGAGCCTTTTCCTGTGATGATCACTATATCTCCAGATTGAGCTAATGTCAAGGCCTTTTTGATGGCTTCCTTGCGGTCTATGATCTCTAGTAAATTGGAAATTCCAGATTTTATTTCTGATAAAATCTGGTTGGGGTTTTCATCGTAGGGGTCTTCGTCGGTCAATATAATCTCATCACAATATTGAGCGGCAATCCTGCCGAACTCAGGTCTTTTCCATTTATCTCTCCCGCCACCGGCTGCGCCAAGAACACAAATCAATTTATGACCAGCAGTATTAGGCTTTAGGCTTTTATACACGGCCTCTAACGAATCAGGCGTATGGGCATAATCAACCACCACCGCAAAGGGCTGGCGCTGAACAAACTCCATCCTACCCGGAATACCTTTGATAGATTCCAGTATCGGCTTAGCTGTGGGTAGATCTATCCCATACATTGCTCCCACCGCCAGAACCGCCAAACAATTTGATATATTAAAATCTCCGACTAGATTAATGTTGAAAGTTGTTCCATAGACTTCAAATGACGAGCTGAATTCTCCCAATCTAACATTTTGCGGAACCATATCCCCTTTTGTCCTGCCAAAAAATATCTTACGTTTTGAATGGAAATTTGAGAATGATTCTATGTGAGGATCCTGAGCATTTAAAACATGGATGTTGTCGGTTCTTTTGAAAAGTTCCTGCTTGGCAGCCATATAATTTTCAAAAGATCCGTGGCTCTCGATATGCTCCTTGTGAATATTTGTAAAAACTGCACAATCAAAATCAATCCCGATATGCCTTTTCTGCTTTATACCTTCGGAAGTTACTTCTAAGACAACATATTTGCAGCCTGCCTTTTTAGCTTCATATAAAAATTTCTGAAGTCGGAACCTGCCCGGCATAGTCATCTTTAATGTATTGGGCCACTCTTTGTCTTTTATCTTAAAGCCCAAAGAGCCGATGGCGGCGGCGGGCTGGCCAGTTTTTTCCAGCAATTGCGAAATCATAAAAACAACTGTAGACTTCCCCTTTGTTCCAGTCACACCGATCACCTTCATTGATCGTGATGGAAATCCATATATCATTGCGCCCAGATAAGCCAAGGCCGCATGATATAACGGAGCAAAAAAATCAAAGACTGACCGGGGAATCAGTTTTTTGATCCGATATAAAATTTTATCGAGGATTCCTTCCCTCAACATAAAAAATACATGTTAATTATAGAACTTAGTATACAAAATACTTCAGGAAATTCCTAATAATTATCTTGCCGGCATTTGATTTAACTTTAAGAGATCTTAAGAATCTTGGGTATTCTTTTTCGCTTTTAATAATTCCGTCTCTGACTAGGTGCTCCCGGGATATTTTGGCCAAAGCCATGTTCTGCTCTTTGGTTCTTTCGGGGTGAAATTGGACCAGTCTTATCTTATCGCCTATTGCTAGAGCCTGAATCGAGCACATCTTGGAACTGGCCAGCAGTTTGGCATTGGATTTAAATTTCCCCACCATACAGCGATGATTTTCGGGGACGATGAAACTTTTCTTTAAGCCTTCAAAAAGCGGATCTGATTTTTGAATGGTAACCTTTATAGCGCCGAATTCTTTGCCTTTTGGATTATATATTATTTCCCCACCCAAAGCTCTGACCGTAAACTGCAATCCGCCACAGATGCCAAGTAAAGGTATGTCTTTTTTGACGACCTGATTTATGAATTTATATGTTTCTCTCATCCACGCTTTTTCCTGGCCTCTGACTGGATCCTTGGCCGAACCGCCTATCACCACGGCGGCGACATCAAGAAATTTTGCTGGGAATTTGCCCTTCGAAGCATCCAGAGTCAGCCATTGATCTTTACCGAACCCAAAAACCTTCCTGACATGTTCGGAATAGGTCCCACCACCATATACATTCTTCTGGATCATTTTTCTAAATTTCTCGTTATCTGTAAAAATATCCAGAAAAAGAATTTTTTGTTTTTTATTTTTCATCTATTTATATTTAAACCTTTCTAAAACAATCTTGCAAACAAAATTACTTTAGAAAGGCGGGGAGAAAATCTCCCCAAAATAATATTTCAGGTCATAATATTCAAGATAAAATCCAGTTGCTCCTGAAACTTTCTACTACTACGCCTCGGAAGCGGCCTAACCTCTATACAGAGCGTGTTCCCATATCGACGCAGACGGAAATACCACCAGATTGAACGCAGATATAGAGGGATATCCAAATCTTGAACCTGCCCATAGGGCACAAGCTTAGGCCCGACAATTACATCATGCTTCATAAGCTTCCGGCAATAGTCTTCAATACTATCAAAGAACAATGGCCCGCCATAACGCATCGCATGATAATTGGCCTTTGATTCCTTGATATATCTCCGCCAATTTTCTTCTTGAGGATAATCTTTCAGAAATGAGCCGATCTTTTCTCCTAATCTGTTCAGGCATCCAATTGCTTCCTGGACGGGAACAGAAATAGTAAACTGCACGGCAGATGTTCGGGCAAGAAGTTCCAGGGCAGGACGACCATCAAGCTCAAGCCAAACCGCATCTCGTTCATCGGGAATAACTAATAAGTCCTCATCAGTATTAATTATCGGCTCGCTTACCTCCCATAAAAATCGCGCATCTGAATCAGATATATAGGTCGCAGAAGAGCTCAACTCATCGGCAAGTTTCATTGCCCTTGAAACAGCAACTTCACCATTTGTATTAGGCGCTATTGAAAACTCCAGATTCTGTCGCCCCAACTCGTAGCTTAATTTGTTCGCACCATCTGATATTTCTGCTATCAGATCTCCCTTCCTCTTAGTTACTTGCCAATCATTAACCCTGCAGAATCTCTCTATCAATAGTTGGGATTGGGCAACCGTTATTGGCCGGCCGCCAGGATATTCCATCATGAATGATGTTTCCACTTCCATACCGATACTATCTGCGATGGACCGATCCTCTATCCCTTCGGTGAAATAGCGAACTAGTCTTTCCATTTCTTACGCCTCCTTTTTGTTTAAAGAACTGCTGAGTCTCCCTAAAAGGAAACCCCCTCGCAAGAGGGGGTTAAATTTATGTTAGAAGTAAAATTACAATATTAACTCAACCCTCTTTTGCTAGAGATAGTTGAGTGATAATGGCAAGACAATACGGCCGAGCTATTTATTATGTTGTTTTGCTGATTTATAATCATTAAATATATCATACTACACTATATAGAATTTGGCAAGTCCTTGGCCCTGTATTCTCGTCCTAATTGCAACTTAGTTCACAGGCTAATTGCAACCCCCTA
>CAYSDF010000056.1:0-3862 GCA_964429675.1 uncultured Candidatus Saccharibacteria bacterium | reverse complement strand
TTGTTGTTCGGGTTGTTTGTATTTTTCTTCTATCTCCTCTACTCTTAATTTACACTGATCGCAGTTTTTAAGATGCTTATCTCCTATATTTTGAGTTTCCAGAGTCAGCTTGTTTTTGAACCTTGCCATTGCTTCCAAGAACTTTTCCGTAAAATGGCCTAGATTTTTCTTATCATAAATCTGGGCCGTGTCGGGAAACCCATCATTGGTTTCGAAACTATATACATATTCTGGCGGTTTTTCGATCTTCATCCCGTATGAAGTAGCCCCGTCGAGGTCTGGATCCCGCCATGGCGGGACGGGACTTCCTACGGGATTCATATTATTTAAATTGTACTACTATCGGCAGATCCTTGTCTAACTTATCGTCTAATATATACAAATCCCCTATTTGATTAAGTTTGGGCTCAGAACCCGCCACCTTAAGATTTCCTGCTCCGGTGAAACTAAACTCAAAATTATTGATCACTGCTCCGGGCTGTTTCTGAATATACAATTTATAATTAACATTCGAACTCATCGGCACGCGGTATTCCAGATCAATGGACTTTTCTGTCCCGGGATCAACTATCATCCAAAACCCAAATTCTGTTTTCCCGCTTTCCTTATACACATCTACGCCATCAGGAGTATGATAAACGCTTGATTCCAGATTAGCCAGATCTGGGTCCGTTTCAAAACGATAATTTCCATAATTAAGAATAGGTTTAAAGTTAGGCGTATCGTTGCCGGTGATTCCGATAAACTCTGAATTGTTAGGCACTAAGACCCTGATATAAGCCGGGTTTTGCTTGTTATAAAACCCGTATTGGCTGTCTCCGCCGTTATGCTTTCGGGTAATACTTAGTTTATGAAATACGCTACCGTCCTTTAGATTAGTCTCCAGTTTTATTGAAGTATCAGTCATAGCATCCGTTTTTGATCCTTTTACGTTAGATATCGTCGTCATCAAATAATCCTCGGCGACACTCTTCACTTCCCCGCTATAACCATTCTCCATGGCAAAATTTTCCAGGTAAAGATTATTGAAATACATGAGAATGTTCTTTTCTTCCAGGCCAGCATTCATTATCTTGAAAATCTCAAGCCACTTGTCGGGCTTGGCTGAGTATAGCTTCAGAAGCAGCTGAGGAGCCATATCAAGCAATACTTGCTTTGGTTCTACCCGATTTTTGCCATATTCCACCTCGCTCTGGATAGTGGTCAGGAAATTATCACCGTTCACCACCATGTCATGACCCGGCACTACTATCGGACCGATTACATCCAGAAACTTAGAGATAATCTGGGGACTTATAGTAATAACGCCATCGACATCATAACCAAGCTCTTCCTTGAAAAACCACTCCGTTTTCACGGCTGATGTCGGAAAATCAATGAACCAACCGGAATCCCTCATGCCCCAATTAGGTGTAATGTGCTGAAGAGGCTTGGGCGGAATTATGTTTCTTTTCAACTGACCATCAGGATTATATATATCATCGACATGAAAATCTTTAAGATTCCCGTTTTCAAAAGTAACCACTCCATATGTTCCGGGAAAACCGCCCGTTGGCCGAAGCTCGCTGGTATTCTCAAATAAGAGCAGGTATTTCTGGGGCTTATCGGAGCCGACAAGATTCTCAAGGAACCCGGAGTAATTTACAGCATTGCCAAGTAAACTTTCGAAAGCCGGGAGCTTTGATTTAAGGTCTTCGAAGTTTTGTTTCTTATCATCAGGGATAATACTGTCATCAATATCGGCCAGAAGAAACTTAACTTTTTTCAGGTTAGCCTGAGCACCCGCCAGGGCGTCGCCGATGGTAGCTATGATGGCCCCGCCGCTTTGCTGATTCCCCTGACCTCCTGCTAATGGATTTAGAATTGATCCTGTTTTAGAAACGGCGCTGACCGCCTCGGACATTGATTTGCCGGTATCGGCCAGAAGCTTGCCGACTTCAACCATATTTCTGGCAGATTTTAATTTACCAGCACCGGGTAAGCCGGCAATAAAATCGCTTACACTTGCGCCCATAAAATTTAAAGTTTCACCCGCTTTTGAAAAATCGTTGTAAGCGTCAAGGAAACTCTTAGAAGCATCCTTAAAATTAAAACTCTTGAGCTGTTCCCCAGCATTTTGAAGATTTTTAACTCCGGCCGTGCCCTCAACGGTAACATCATTTTTGATGCTAAAACTGTATTTACTAAATCCCGGATATCCAAAACCCAGTATCCCGCCGATTAGAACAATTAGCCATACTTTGAAAGGCTTGACGTTGGATCCATACGAAGGGCGCCTTTGTACAACAAAGGCGCCCTTCGTATGCTTGAGGCTGTCTATCCTTTGGTTAAATTCCTGAGAAAACTCCTGAGATTGGATCCAGTTATTAGCCTGGCTATCTTCTGTATATCCTAGAGACAGGAGCTTTGCTGACGGTATCGGCTCTCTGATCTTAGAAATTATTTTTTTGTGGTGATCTTCTATAATCGGCTTTTTAAGAATTACTTTATAGCGGGGCTTTGGGGAATACAAAGGATCATGGACCTTAGCACCCATATTAGCCAATTCAATCCTGGGGTCTGTCTTGCCGCTATTTAAATGCGACTCAAAATCTTCCTGGGTCGGCCGTCCTATTATTTCTTCTAAAAATTTATCGTAAGATTCTTTCATTTATCTTTTCTTAACCGTAATCCTTAATACTTAATACTTACTACTTACTCCTTATCCCTAGTTCCCCTTTATATTCAACGGTGCCACTTCTATCACTTTATTGGCTGTCGGGTCATACAAGACAGCTTTTTTCGCCTTGGCATATATTAAAACCTTATCCCCTACTTTGGCATTAGCAAAAAAAGCCTGGCCCTTCAGGGCTTCAAGATCCGAGACTGTGGCTATTGTCGGCTCCTCGTCATTGGGCAAAGAGATAAGTTTTGAGACACTTTCTATTGTAATCTGGGATTCGCTTTTAATCTGGGTATTTACGGGAGCCTCCACTACTATGCTCTTTTGCCATTGATTGAATCCGTAAAGTCCGGCTAGAGCCAGCAAAGAAGCTAAAAGCAAAGATAGTGGGAGATAGTATCTCTTTTTTGGATTATTAGTACTCGGGCCTGGGGTGGGACTTTGGTTAGGAATCCCCGTCCCCCGCCCGATCAGAACTTTTGTTAATGGGTCATCGGTCATGGATATAGTATCAAGGGGTTAGTATTAAGGATATGGGATTAAGGTTTTGAAACAGAACTTTTTATTAAACCGTTTATTATCTGAATCTCAAGCTCTCCACCATTTTTTGAAAAATTGCCGGATCGTTTCCAGGAATATCAATTGATAGCGGGGTTTCTTCCCAGCGAAATACAAGATAATAGCTGTCATTATAGATACTTATTTGCGGTCCCAAAAATATAATCACCCTGTCATCATTCTGATAATCAATCAGGTCGTATTTCTTAAAAGTCTTGCCATCTATTATAACAGTTGAGTCGGGGGCATGTCTTTTGTCTGTAGTTATCTGATATTTTAAATCACCGGTATCAAAGATTTCCGTCGATACTAAATCGTAGTATACCGGCGCATCGGCACTGATAATATCATAATATTTAATTTTCTGGGGACTGAAATACTGGCCGTCGTTATTCCAACTAGCAGGATACTGAAATTCGAGTCCAGCCCCTCCGAAATCTTGCCCGTGAAAACTACTAAATCTGAAAGTTTTAAAGCCGTCAGTGACTTCATCGCTGACTGTCGGGCTTGCTGAAGGCGAAGACTCCGGACTAACCAAAGCCGAAACTGCTACTGTCGGACCTTTAGCTACCATGCTTTTCCCAATGAAAAATCCGGCTACTCCGACAACTGGAATTATTAATAAAGCTGCTTTATTCATGG
>CAYSDF010000055.1:0-3896 GCA_964429675.1 uncultured Candidatus Saccharibacteria bacterium | reverse complement strand
GGCGGTGGCAAGAATTTATGCCGTGCCCCAGAGAGCAAGCTCTCCTGCGGTTAGCATGAGACATGAAAAGAGGTCTGGTGATTCCAAGGAGGGAGGTTGGGACAGAGAGGAGACTATCTCTTGGCTACGACATTGCGTTTGTAGGCATCCAGATTTTGGAGCACGACGCCGGTACCGCGGGCGACGCAAAAGAGTGGATCATCAGCTATAAAAGCAGGGACACCAGTGATGCGATTTATTAAAACTGCGATATTTTTTAAAAGCGCTCCGCCACCGGAAATCATTATGCCTTTATCCATTATATCTGAGCATAGTTCAGGAGGAGTGACCTCAAGAACATTTTTTACTATTTGAACTATTTCCCGCAAGTGCTCGGTCAAAGCTTCAGTTATTTCATTGGATCCTATTTCTATAGTCCTAGGAAATCCAGTGGCCAGATCCCTCCCTTTGATATTTATTTTTTCTTCTTCCGCTTCTTTGATGGCGCTACCGATACTTACCTTAATAAGTTCCGCTGTTCTTTCACCGATAGCCAAGCCATGCTTTTTTTTGATAGATTCGACAATCGCCTGATCAAGCTTATTTCCACCAATTCTAACCGATGACCAAGTCACAATTCCGCCAAGAGAGATAACCGCCAATTCCGTCGTGCCACCGCCGATATTTAAAATCATATTGCCGGCAGGGCTATTGATCGGGATTTTAGCTCCGATAGCCGCCAATACAGGTTCCTTAACAAGATACACAGCTTTTGCCCCGGCGCTATATGCTGATTCCATGACCGCTCTTTTCTCAGTTGAAGTTATCCCGGCCGGAACCGATATCAAAACTTCCGGTTTAACAAAGCTCATAAAACCGGCCGCCTTTTTAATGAAATAGCGGAGCATCGCTCCGGTAACTCTGTAATCAGCGATAGCCCCGTCAATCAAGGGTTTTGATATTACAATACTATCAGGAGTTCGGCCGATCATTTCTTTGGCAGCGGTTCCGACGGAAATAATTTTATTGTCTAAAACCGAAATCGCCACCACTGATGGCTCATTTATAACAATCCCCTTCTTGAGGATAAATACGACGGTATTAGTTGTCCCCAGGTCTATACCTATTTTCTTGGCCATTACAACTGTTTTAATATCACGAATAGTAAATATTGTAAAACTAGAAAAAATATAACATTGTGGTAAAATAGTAATCGTGACTAAACGATCAAAAAGAATACTTTTTTACTCTGCAGTAGCAGTTTTTTTCTTGTTAAGCTATATTGTAATTCTCTACGCCGAGGGTTATAAATACAGCTTCTCTGATAATAAATTCGTAAGAACCGGCGCCATTTCGATTAAGACAAATACGGGTGCCAGCGTCTACCTCAATGGCCGTCTAGATGGCAACACGTCTTTTTTCGGTGATTCATATAGCGTAAACGGACTTATCCCAGGTAAATATGAGATACGAGTCCAGAAAGACACTTACTCAACCTGGCATAAAAATATATCCGTGGAAGAAGGGCTGGTAATAGACTTCTCAAGGGTTATGATTTTGCCCCAAGCCGGAGTAGAAAAAGATACCGTAGTAGAGGAAATTGATAATATTTTCAAAGCCCAGGCAGCTCTGGTGCCGTCGCCTCCGCCGGCTGGCGGATCCAAGCCCAAGCCTACTCCCAAGCCGGTCAAGTCCCCTTCGGTAAACTCAGGGCAAGCAAGCCCTACACCGACGCCTACTAAATACACCGAGCCCTTTATTATGCAAAATAATATTCTTTACCAAAACAAGGACCAGGAATTAGTACAAATTGCGAAAGATGTAAAAGGATTTTCATTGTCACGATACAACAATAAAATTGCCTGGTGGACGAATGATAATCAACTCTGGGTTATGTGGCTCAACGATACCAATTACCAACCCTATCGGAAAAACGGCGACATAGATATGATCACTAAATTTTCTAATACTATAAAAAACCTGGCCTGGTTCCGCGACGAAGATCACATTGTCGTTGACTCCAACGGCTATAAAGTCGTCGAGATAGATAAAAGAGGCGGCCTAAACATCGTAAACTATACTCACTAACCGCAGGAGAGCTTGCTCTCTGGGGCGATTCCCTGGAAGGTTCCTCCAGTGAACCTTCGCCTTGACTGATTAGTATAAGTATAGTATTCTAGTCGCGGTTCCTTGAGAGGCGAAGAGCGTCTTTCTCTGACAGAAGATCTGTCAGGGCAACAGGGCCGGGAACACTTTCCGAAGAGCGGAAGGAGCGTCATCATGAACATAGCTGGTTTGTGGGCAACTTTACAAGGTTTTGCGATATTCTTAGTGTGCGGACTTATCTTTAATTTGATCCGCCAAAAAAAGGTAATAGCCACTTTCATTGATCGAAATAGAGTATGCGGGGTCTTGGGCAGGAAAGCGTTATATCTGGATTCCTTATATAAACTACAGACCGAGGCTTTGCAAAAAGCTTCGGGAGATGGAGATATTCTCCAGACTCAAACCGAACATATAGCAAGCATCATCCGAGCAGCAAAAAAAGATTTTTGGAACGCTGCACAAACAGCCAATCTTTACTTATCTCCCGGCTTAAGGATTAGGATTGGTGATTCATACAAGAATTATCTGTCCCTTGCCAATGATGATCAGCAGCTGGAAGAAAGACCAGTCTCTAATGCTAAGGCCGTCCTTGGATTAGATCATGGAGTCATGGAATAATAGCTAGCCACAAAGTCGTCAATTGACGACTTTTTTATTTTTTCTGCCAATGCGGCGTCACGACAATTGCGACTCGCAGGCTAGCGCAATTGTCGCTCCTGGGAACCAAGCGGTTTCCAACTTCCTCTTTGGGGAAACACCCAGTTTCCCCATCGCCCCTTCTGCGCCACAGTGGCAAATAAAAAATACGACCTTTTCAGGGTCGTATTTTTTATCGCTATCGCTTTTGCCACTGTGGCGCTTTTCTGGCTTTTTTGAGACCGTACTTTCGGCGTTCTTTAGTTCTTGAATCGCGGGTAAGAAATCCGGATTTTTTGAGTTTTTTCCTAAAATTAAGATCAAATAGAACCAATGCCCTAGATAATCCATGCTTGATAGCATCAGCCTGGCCGGCTAAACCTCCACCGTGGGTCATAACTGTGGCCTTAAAGCGGTTTAATGATTTGAGCTTTCTTAAAGCCGACTCCACGACAAGCTGAAGATTCTTATCGGTAAAATAATTGCTGTAGTCTTTGTCGTTTACGGTAATAAGAGCTTTATCTTCTTCTACGCTGTCTGTTGATTTCTTAGTAAAAAGACGGACAATGGCTACAGACTCTTTTCTACGTCCAACTGCCTGAAAATACTTTTCCTCCTTTTTATCTTTAGCTTCTTCAGTATTCAAAACTGCCGGAGCTTCAACCTCCGACTCCACAACCTCAACGACGTCCTTCTCGGGTTTATGTTTCGCTTCTTTCTTGGCCGGCTTAGTTTTCTTTACTAATTTTTTGGTAGTTGGTTTTTTAGGCATCGAATTTCAAATTCTTAATTACTTTATCTCTGGTTCTGTTTTTTGGAAGCATATTGTAAACCATCTTCCTTAATACTTCGCTCGGCTTTTGCTCCCATCTTTCAGAAAGCGTCCGGGCCTTGATACCGCTGTGATATCCGGAATAGTGATAATACATCTTATCGCCCAGCTTCTTGCCAGTAAATTTTATCTTGGAAAGATTCTTTACATGAACATCTACTTTAGGCAACTCGCTCGGATTATATGAGGCTAAATTCTTACCGCGTAAAAGAACGGCTATCCTACTTGATAGTCTTCCTAATGACTGGTTTGTTGCATCTAACTCGTATTTCATATTTTCGCAGCGATAGGTTTCACTTTAGTCGCCCGCGAGGGGCCCCATTGCTCTTCCTCCCTGTCTGAC
>CAYSDF010000054.1:0-4053 GCA_964429675.1 uncultured Candidatus Saccharibacteria bacterium | reverse complement strand
TACGACCTTCTCCTTAAGAGGGAGCAGCTCTACCAACTGAGCTATGGGCGCATATATTATTTTAAATTTATATCAGATTCATCAAATACAGGTTCTTCGGTATACAAGTCTCTCGGAACATTAAATTTTAATGACGACCCGTCTTCCGTCTCAATCTTAACTTCCCCAGATTTATCAACGGAAATACTAGCAATCTTTTTGCCGACTAACTTATTGAATTTAGACTCTAAGTCTTTTCTCGATTCTTCAGAAGTCCCGTCGAATTCAAGCTTATCTAATTTTTCCATGTCGTAGATAATTAAAGCTTTTACGTCCCCAGGGGGAATAGGTCACGAATAACATTTTTGCCGGTCGCAAAAATGTTTTCTCGACCCCGACCTCGCATCGCAATCTGCTGATTACGATATGCTGCGGTCTTTCGATTCCCTACATAAGTGCCTCAATGGCACTTATTCTGGTGCCACAAAGCTACGCTTTGTGTCCCCAGAGGGAATCGAACCCCCATCAACAGCTTCGAAGGCTGTTGCTTTATCCGTTAAGCTATGGGGACAATTTATTGAAGTCTATCAAGAAATATACTTTATTTCAATTAATCAAAAAACCCTCTTGAGAGGATTTTTTGACCCTAATTTAAGGTTAGTTTAAGTTGTCTGCCAACTGGCCGTCTACAGAGGGCACTATTTCTATAGTTACCTTCTTGAGACCGAAATTTCTGGCCGTATTTCTTTCTCGGAACCAGATGTCGATATTATTTTTATATCTGCTGTTCATTCTGTCTTCAACGACGAATATTTTGTCGCCGTAGATTTCGGGGATTCTTACCAGTGTTCCGAAAGGAACTCTGTAGCCATCTATCGAGAAGTTGGCTGCTATGACATTCTTGTTTCCTGTGCATACATTATATCCGGTAGCGGTATTACAGGGAGTGCTGTCTGTCTGATCCGGAGTGGAAGAATATCCAGTAGCGGTAACAATGAGAGTCCTTACAACGTTACTTTTTTGAGAAACAGTTTTGTTGGTCTTATCTCCTGTGTTGATGGCGTTAGTTATTAATTCACTCCGGGCAATAGGTGAAAGCGCTGGACTTGCCGAATCGTTCGATGTAGAGCCCATATCAGTAGCGGTCAATATCGCCAGAGACCGATCTATGGCTCCAGGTGATATTTTGAATACAGATGCCTGGGCTGAATTTGAGTAAGAAAGTGAATATGAAAGAACGATCGCCGAGGCAATAAATGCCTTCATGCTTATGTTCATTTTAATATCCCTATAAACCGGCATTAATCAGTGATTATGAGGCCCGCCCAACATTGGCGCTGCCCCGGTTTAATAAAGGGTGTTTAACCGACTAAAAAACGGCCTACAAAGCCATTCCTTATGTATTAGCCCTTATTCAAGGCTACTGTATAATAATAGCAAATTTTACCTTAGAAGTCAATAGTCTCCCAGGCGGTTAAAGGGCCAGTGTTTTGAGGCCATTTTGGCTCCCTTATTGGCCGATAATAATATTAAAATACAGCCTATAATAATAATAAAGCCGTCATAGCTGAATCTAGCCGGATCGTCATCGGTTAGCTTAAGCCAAATTCCGAATTCATCAAAAGCTAAGCCAAGGCCCAAGCCGTGAAGGAGGGCGATGAAATATTTTGATTTAGGGCCGCTGAATACAAGGGCGAGGTATCCAGATATGGCCAGAATAAAGAATCCATAAGCAAAATGATGAACATGAAGACCTCCTGACCAGGGGATGTATAAATCGGGAGCAACATGGCTTATAATCCTTGCACCTATGAAAGTTAATAGAAAAGTAGTCGATATCGGGAATAGAATAGAAATATAAAGACCGGGTTCATTGGCGATAACCTTGGAACTGATAGCCCCCCTCATTTTCGAGAAAATATTGAATAGCACTTTTGGATCGAGATAGTAGATGACGTTCGAACCTATTTCCAGTCAGCCACTGACTTATTTTATATACGAACATTAGTTAATAGTTTCCAAACCCTTATTTAATGCCGAATCGGCTTTATAGTATTTGAATTTAATTTTTTTATCTTTCTTGTTCTCCAGAACGTCCATCTTAAAATGTATAAAAGTAGTCCCGTCTTCTGTAACCCAACCCTTCTTTACTAGCCTATTAAAAATAACGGCATTTGGGGAAGGCACATAAAGTTCTGCTAAATCATTAAGATTTACATCTCTGTCAAAAGTAAACTCAAAATCAACGGAATCATCTTCCTCGTTAATATCTTCGGCAACAACTTTAATGCCATTCTCTAGTATTCGGATGTATTCTTGTTTTTCGAAACTCATGGAGCGGGTGATGGGAATCGGACCCACGTCTTATCCTTGGCAAGGACATGTTCTACCATTGAACCACACCCGCAATTAAATTATTTTTCCAAGGCCATCAATCCACCCCATAATCTTATGATACAGAGAAGTACTATTAACGCGTACCTGCACCGTCCCATAGGGTAGGGCATTGAAGGGCCTCTTTCTCTGGCTTGAAATACTAGGGCCTTGTAGAACCTTATAAAATCTACTAGTAGGTATTCTAACAATTTTTTGCCAAAAGTCCATAAGATATGCAGGATCTTGATGATCAAATATCCGTAATCCTATAGATATTGACCTATCATCAACTTTACAAATTTCTCTTAGAAATTTGATAAACAAATTAACTAGATTGGGATCTGAGTTAGTAAATGATACTGGATGGTATGTCTTTGCCTTGCCGTCTCTAAATATTGGTCGTTTGTGTCCTTCAGCCCAGTATAGAGCTATACCAGCTATAAATAGATCTCGTTTTGATAGGGGACCAACTTCTTTAATAGCACCAGCTCGCGTGGATTGTGCTTTAGTCTCAGCAAGCCTTGTTTGGTTAGCATTCCTCTTTAATAGAGCCTTTAAAGAGCTATCGTGCACACGTTTTTTTATTCGATCTTGTGCTTCTTGGGGGATTTCTAGATCTGAAAACCAACCAGATAGGGTGCTTTTGGGGATATCTAGTAGATTACTGATCTCACTATAGCTTCTGCCGGCAAATCTTAATTTGTAAGCCCTGAATTTATCGTTTCTCATAACTATACTATTAAGTATAGCACGGTGGTTCATATTTAAAATCGAAATGTGGATAAGCGCCTGAGGATAACTTTTGAAGCCTAAAAAGGTTGATTTTTTAGTCATTTATTGATATTGTATATCTGTTATTTAATGCCGGAGTAGCTCAGTGGTAGAGCGCAGCCCTAAATCTTTGGGGCCTTCTGTCGAAAGGCAGATTGAATAACTGGGTGAATTCGGGGGAACTCTTTCTACTAGCTAAATTAGCAGACAGACAATCCCGAGCCAATCTCCGATGGGCCATGGTATCGGAGCAGGTGTAGAGACTAGTGGGTGAGTCCCAACAATAATCCCACATTAGCGCCCGGTCCCTTGATCACTATGTGCTCATGGGAATGATATAGTCCAAAATCAGCTTCGGAAGAGGCTGGCGTCCGGTGTTCGATTCACCGCTCCGGCACAGACAAACTAAAAAGACCTCAATGGTCTTTTTAGTTTGTCTGTGGGGCTTTAATATTCTAAGCCCTTAAGGCGGTTGAATATTAATTCTATTAAATCCGGATTATCCGTGTATAAAATAGGACTTTTATCGTCACTTTTCTTGAATATGATCAATTCCCTTGTTAATCCGTCTCTAGTGGCCCTGTTTATAAAAAAATAGTCGTTTGGATTTCTTCTTATTTCCGGAGTTAAATTCTGAACAAATTCAGTAAGTTCTTCAGATAGCTGGCCATGGGATATTTCTTTATCGTGAAGATTCTTTCTTAATTCTTTTTTGGCCATTTCTGCGGCCTGGTCAGCTACATTTTCCTCTAGCAATATCTGTTGTAGGGACTTCCTTTCTTCTCCCGGATTTTTATTCTTCTCGGGGGTTTTATGTTTTTCCATATAAATAGTCTAAAACTCTAATTAAAGCTGGTTGTTTGCTTATTCTTCTGTGGGCGGTATAGGACTCGAACCTATGACCTACTCAACGTCAATGAGTCGCTC
>CAYSDF010000053.1:0-4237 GCA_964429675.1 uncultured Candidatus Saccharibacteria bacterium | reverse complement strand
TTCGATCGGCGTCGGCATAGTCGGACTGTTTCCGCTTCCACCGCAGCCAACCACACCGAACAAAACGAAGATGATCAGTACGAACGATGAAATCCTAAACATGTCACTCTCCTTGGCCTCATTTAAGAGGCCGATTTTCAAGAAACTCTTACTTGTCTGTATTATACCAGAAAAGAGCTTAAATGTAAAGCCCCGGAGAACCCGGGGCTTTAGTGGTGTATTATTGGGGGTAATTCAGGTCTGGGAAATATTGCTCTATATATTCTACTTCATCGGCCTGAAATCTGTCTTTCCCGTATATATTTTTTTGAGTAGTTACCTTAATCGGCCTGCCACCCGAATTTGTTAAGTCATTTATGGTTCCGGCAGCGGCTTCGTGCTTTAAATCAGCCCAGCTGTATCTTCCTCCGGTTTTCTTTAACTCTTCACTTGTCGGCATAGTGTAAACTTCTTTTACGAATGTGGTTGTTGGAGTTACATCGATTATAACGTCTTTATAATATTCCGGGTTATGATATTTGGGCTGATCTGGAGTAACTATAAAAACACCGTTCGAATATAGATGCGTGCCTTCAACTTTATTTAAGCTCCCCAAAAACTCGTGAGATTCTAGTCTTTTTGAAAAATTAAAATACAGGCTTGCTAAAACCAGAGAGATCAAAACTGCTATAATAACCCCACGGTTTATCTTCTTGTTTAAGAATTCGCTAATCCTCATTAATAGAATTATACTTCAAAATTAAAACACGGGAAAGATCTATTTTAATTTGTCTTTTAAAAAGACCTCGAGTTCGGAAATATTGATTCTTTTTTGCTCCATAGTATCTCTGTCCCGGATAGTGACTGTGTCATTCTCAAGAGTATCAAAGTCTACTGTTATACAATAAGGGGTTCCGATTTCATCCTGAGAGTAATACCTCTTTCCGATATTCCCTCGATCATCCCAGGCTAAATTGAGGTTTAACCTCAATTTAGAATAGACCTCACGAGCTTTTTCAACTAACTCTGGTTTGTTTTTTAAAAGTGGAAATACTGCCGCCTTATATGGAGCCAGTCTTGGATGAAGCTTCAAAACAACCCTATCCCCGTCTTCATGGTATGCATCGCATAGGATTGCTAACATGATCCTGTCTACACCAGCTGATGGCTCGATCACATACGGTGTAAACTTTTCACCCTGCTCCGGGTCGCTATAAACTAACTCCTGGTCAGAGAATTTAGAATGCTGCTTTAAGTCAAAGTCGCCCCTATTCGCAATGCCTTCAATCTCCTTCCTTCCAAAAGGAAAATCATATTCAATATCAATAGTGCCCTTTGAATAATGGGCGCGCTCATCTTTTGTCTGCTCGTGTTTATGAATATTTTTGAGTCCGATTTTTTTATACCAATTAAATCTTTCGTTTACCCAATAATCAAACATTTTTTCGTCTTCACCGGGCTTAACAAAGTACTCCAGTTCCATCTGCTCAAATTCTCTGGTGCGGAAAATATAGTCCTTAGGATTTATCTCATTCCTGAATGCTTTTCCGATCTGAGCAATGCCAAATGGAACCTTGACCCGCATCGTATCAAGGACATTTTTAAAGTTAAGGAAAATTCCTCCCGCAGTTTCGGGTCTTAAGTATGCTACAGATGCCGTATCCTCCGCCGGACCGATAAATGTCTTAAACATTATATTAAATGACCTTGGTGCTAAACCTTTAAGAGAAGTCCCGCATTCCGGACATTTATCGGGCATATCATCGCCTTTATAGCGTCGATGGCATTTAGGACATTCTACTAGCATGTCGGCAAAACCGCTGACATGACCGGATGCCTCCCAGGCCTTAGGGTTCATTATTATGGCTGCATTTAGTCCAACTACATCTTCTCTTTCTTTAACAACCGCCTTCCACCATTCCTGCTTCAAATTAAACTTAAGCTCCGTGCCAAGAGGGCCAAAATCATAAAATCCTCCAATCCCACCATAAACCTCCGAGCCTGGGAAAATAAATCCCCGCCTCTTGCAAAGAGCCACAATCTTTTCTAGTAAGTTAGGCATAATTTTCAGTTTTCAATTCTCAATTTTCATTAAATTTTCCATGTTTCATTGACTCATTGTAAATTCATTGGAAATTGTAAATTGATAATTGGTAACTCCTACTGGACTGTACCTTGTCTAGGCATATCGAATATGTCATTTGTGGTCATATCTTTTTTATTTATTATTATACTTTGCTTTGTAAAATTATCCGTACCGGTAAATTGTACGCCTTGTAATAAATAAGGCTCCGTACCCTTCTGAATACTCGAGGGTTTAATTTTTATCCTAAAACTTGCTTCATATTTTGGCGTAAATATTCCCACTCCATAGGGAACCACCGGAAAACTCCAACTAACTTGCTGGGTATTAGGATTAAATACCGGCTCCTGATTGCCGGGATCAGTGCTGGTCTGATCCATCCAAAAGACTCCCGATGGCAACTTACCGCTTAAAACAGCTCCTCCTATATCATTACCTGGATTTATAATCTGCCAATGTACTGTAAATGCTGTTTCTTGTCCAACCTGAAGAGGCATTGGTCCGAATGAACCGAAAGCCGGATCATTATAGTAGGCAGTCTCGCTTATACTTGGCTGAGTTCCTATCTTGGTAATTGCGCTGGCAAATACCGCAAGCTCCTCAGCGTTGCTGTTTGGAGGAACATTAGGAGTGCTGAGCTTCGCAGTTGCCTTTACAAAACGATCCCTGGAAGAGCCAGAACCCCCGGAAGGAAAAGTCCTATTTAATGTAATATGGAATGTGATCTGGCCCTTGGCGCCCGGACTGAGGTTTATAAAATCAGGCATCGTACTTGAATTCCATAAAATAGTCTTGGTAGAATCATCGAAAAAACCACCGTTAGTATTAAGGGAGCTGAAATCATACATATCACCCTCGAGCTGGACGCTTAGATTAAGTCCCGACAAATTTAAATTGGAATTATTAGAATACTTTAAAGTATACCTGAGATCATCTCCGGGATAAGCAGAGTAGTTGTTTGATTCATTTACCAATACATCCAATCCCATTAGGGGACTTGATATCAAAGTAACCGAGGAAGCTTTTTCATAATCTATGTAAGTAGTGCCGATTTTTCTTTTTAATTGAACTTCTACAGATTTGCTATCCCCTTCCTTACCATCCAGTGTCCCTTGAATGGAAATCCGTGAACCAGAGCCTTTCTTAAGCAGAGGTACCGACCAGACGTTATTCCCCTGGCCCGGAGCTGGAGTAGAGTCTTGAACGGAAAATCCGTCCGGATAAGAAAATTGTATCAGAAGATCTGATATATCATCGCTTGATTGATTTCTATAATCCAAAATATAATTTATGGCTTGGCCTGGCGTGGCATTGGGCGGTGAAACAAGAGTAAGATCTATCGGCATAGCTACTATAGTGGTGGCTATGGTAGCTGATTTCTCAAATGAAGATTGCAGGCTGCCGGATTTAAAAGACAAGGTTACTTTTGCGCTTTTAATATTGCCCTTATCTCCGACTAGAAAGACCTTAAATTCCTTCTCTCCCTTCTGGCCCGGTGCCAGCTGATCAACTTTAAAGCTGTCTGTCTGCCCTTGAATAGTGTTGCCGTCCTTTAAAATAGTGGCGTCCTGAGGATAGAAAAATAGGAAATTTAAATTATACAAAGTGGTTTTTGTGGCATTGGCATAGGTAATTTTATATGTAACCTCGTCGCCGGAAGAAACTTGAACCGGGGCATCTAGGCTCAGGGTTACATCTTTCTCGCTAAAAGAAGAGCTGCTAAACCAAAAGGAAGATATCGCCACGACAAAAAGAATAGCTGCTACTAAAACAAGGTATTTTAGTACTCGATTGGGTAGAGTCATTATTTATAGGCTAATCTATTTATTTTACCACAGAATACACCAGGTAGTGAAAGTTCGATATATTAAATCCGGGCTTAAGAAGCCGATCGAGCTTCTACTACCTGGTACAGGAAATTTAATGATTCCAGCTTCTCATCGGAAATATTCTGAAAAACGATGTCCGACGGGTAAATATCATCATTCTGGATCAATATTCCTGGGGAACCCGCAAGATAGCAATTTGAACAAATAATCCCTCCTGATTCCGGACTATAAGCCTTAACGCCTATATTTGTCGACTTAAGACAATGCGAACATTGTTCGATGTTGGGAGCATATCCTAACACATTTAAAAATTCTACCTGCTTCTTTTTAAAAAAACTGAGCAAGT
>CAYSDF010000052.1:0-4328 GCA_964429675.1 uncultured Candidatus Saccharibacteria bacterium | reverse complement strand
CTTTATCCGTTAGACTGTAGACAGAGCTTACAAGAAACGGGGTACACACTAAAGAGATAAATACAACTAAGACGATTAAAATATATTTATTTTTCATACTCTAATTATACTTCAACTTATTAAAAAGCTCTAACCGGCCTGTGTCGGTAGGCAGAGATTAGAGAGAACTATTGACAAACGCAACTCGGTTGCGTTAAGATAGATTAATGAACAAATCGCAACAACTTATTGACGAGCTAAGAGTTAAAAATCACAGGATTACCAAGACTAGGGAGACAATCTTGTATATACTAACAAATGCAAAACAGCCGCTGTCTCCTGTTGATTTGGGTGTACTTCTTAGGAAGAATGGGATTTTGGTCAACAAAACTACAATTTACAGAGAATTAGATTTTCTTAAAGATGAAAAAATTATTAGAGAACTGAGACTCAACGATACAGCAAAACATTATGAGTTAGTCCCAGATAATCATCATCATCACTTAATTTGTTTAGACTGTAAGAAGATTGAACATGTTGAATTGGATGGCGATCTGGACAGAGAAGAAAAGAAGATAAGTAAAAATACCAAATTTAAGATTTTAAATCATTCGCTTGAGTTCTATGGCATCTGCAAAAGCTGCCAATAAATTATGAAAATAGCATTCGTTGGAAAAGGCGGTTCAGGCAAGACTACTTTAAGTGCTTTGTTCAGCCGATATTTAGCTGCACAAAAGTTGCCGGTTTTAGCTATTGATGCGGATATAAACCAGCACTTGGCTATGGCTTTAGGGCTAAGCCAGAAAGAGACCGAGTTAATTCCGCCACTGGGCCTGCAAATAGATCAGATTAAAGATTACTTACGTGGAGACAATCCCAGGATTTTATCCACCGCTTCTATGATCAAGACCACTCCTCCGGGCAAAGGCTCCAGGCTTTTAAAATTAGCAGAAAATAATCCGATATATTCTCACTTCAAGAGAAAGATCGGTGATGTTGATTTTATGGCTACTGGGCCATTCAGCGAAGAGGATCTAGGAGTAAAGTGTTACCACTCTAAAGTCGGTGCTGTTGAGTTACTTCTGAACCATATGATCGATAAAGAAAATGAGTACGTTGTAGTAGATATGACTGCCGGTTCAGATTCATTCGCTTCTGGAATGTTTACTAAATTCGATATGACTTTCTTAGTTAGCGAGCCGACACTAAAGGGTTTAACCGTATATCAGCAATACAAAGATTATGCTAAAAATCACAACGTCAAAATTGGGGTTATTGGAAATAAGGTGGAGAATAATAGTGATTTAGAATTTCTTAGAAATAATGTCGGCAATGATCTCATAACTGTTTTTATCAAGTCAGATTATGTCAAAGATCTAGAAAAAGGAAATTTTAAGCCATTAGAACAATTGGAAAAATTAAATGCTGATTCGTTAAAGATAATGAAGAAGATAGTAGATGAGACAAAGAAAAACTGGCAGAAGTTCTATTCTCAAACGGTTGAGTTCCACGTAAAGAATGCCGAAAGCTGGGCCAATACTACTGTCGGGGAAGATCTGACGAGACAAGTAGATCCAAACTTTTCTTTTAAAATCTAATTACTAATATATTCGGTTTATGTCTAGCTTTTAGTTGACTACCGTCATTTAAAAGCTGGGCTTAAACCAGCAATATTTTAGAAGTAGAAACCCATGTCATTAAACATAAGCGCAGAGCTTGCAACAAAAGCTCAAGTTGAAGATATTGGCGACGCAGAGTTTGTGTCTGTTATTAAAGACTCCCTACCTAACGCTTGGCAGATAGTTGAGGGTCTAGTTCAGAGAAAGAAGTCAGGCGAGGCAGGAATTATCCAACACGCGCCTCGCTCAATGGACGACAACACTCGTGGCCAACTTTTGAGAATGATGGCCAGCGATTCTATGCGCGGAGCATTAGAAAGGCATTTCGGATTAGTGTTCGCTTTTCAGAACTGCCACGCTACCGCCACTTTTCTTCCAAGCGAGACCGAAGAACGCAGACAATGGACGTCTATAAATTCACAGATACTCAACCAATCGCCAGAGCTAAGAGATTGCTAGCAATACCCCGATCGGCTCAATTCCCAGGAATTGAGCCGACACGCTGGTGTCCTGAACGCAGGAGATATACAAAAGGTGAGTTAAGAGTGTTTAATTTTATCTATAAGACAATAAATAACCAAGGCAAGTATTGACCAGTAGATAGCAAACACAGCGGCAACAAATGGAGGCGGCGGATCATCGTGAAATAAATTATCAAATGGCCCTATCAAAACAAACTTGATAGGATAGAGAATTTTGTATCCGGCACTTTTCCAGGCAATTGGCGAATCCGTTCCTCGGAAAGACTTTTCGTGCCAGGGAAAGACCCGGGCCTCTGTTCCAAAAAGTGCGTTCGAAATAAACATAAAAACGAACGCAGAAATGACGAAAAAGATAACGAATTTTGTCCTTGAAATTTTCATATTAATAGAGCGCTGAATCCCTTCAGTTAGTTGCAGACTAAGAGTATATTTTTCCCTAGTTCAACTATGACGTTCTTTAGCTCCGTCTACGCCACGACTTAGGACAGAAGACTAAAAGCTACTATAGCAACAGAGCTCCGCGGCCAGGACTCGAACCTGGAACCATCTCCTTACACTTTATCCAAAACTTTCGTAATGGTGTGGACTATATCATTATCCCTGTTTGGGATATGGGGCGCTTCCATTGATATTAAAATCAATGTACGAGTAAAACTCTAGTCTCTGAACCTTTCTTGCATTTTTGCAAGACTTGGCTTCTGATTACCACCGGTTTCCCGGGAAGGCTTCCAGAAATTCACCCCATTTTCGACCTAGCTCTCACTAGGAAGCTGCGTTATGCCTGCCTCAAGCTCTCGATGACAGTTAGCACAGACTAAAACGCATTTATCAAGCTCCGTTCTTACCTTATCCCAAGAACGTGTATAACCTTTATCGCCAATACCGAATTTTTTAGTCTTCGGATCTTTATGATGAAGGTCTAGCGCGCCTTGATATTTGGCATATCCACAAACTTGGCATTTGCCTCCTTTGTATTGGATGGACAGTTCTTTGATTTTACGTCTTCTTTTAGCTACCGCCTTAATGAGCTCTTCTCGGCGATCGGCATAGGTACGTTTGTCTTTCATTGGCCATATTATAGCTAATTATTAGACAAGTGTCACAGGGAGCCGCTCTACCATTGAGCTACCGCGGAATATAAATTGTCAATTACAAAAGATAGTTTATCAAAAAATATCATATTAATCAATGAGGTCAATTTTTATATAAGTTAATTTGCGATTATTTAAAAGCCCTCGCACTAGAGAGGGTCTAAAAAATCATAATACAGAAGAGCTAGCGCTCCAGGGAATTATCCCAGTTGAGCATCTGCTTCGTAAAATCGAGAGGATAAGAAAGTTTCACGTCAACTTTTCCTTCAGAATATACCAGCTTAAGTTCGGGCATTACGAATGCGGTGAAATTTGGTACATCCAATGCATTGGCCCTACGCACAACTTCATCGCGCAGTTTGGTATCAATCTTGGTACCATAACGCTCAATAAGAGCTTTGGCGGCGGAGAGGTCCCCCTCTGCCTTGATGCGCATAATCTCAGCAAGCAATTCACCTACTTTCTCCCTCATCTTTACAAAATCGGTAACGACAAAAAATGTTTTGCCGCCGCGAACCCGCACAGAAATGGCATCAGAATTATCCATAATATAACGGACGATCAAATATCGGTTTTTTGCGTGAGACTCTTCAAGCGTGTCCCCTTCGGTTACTTTTCTGAGCTGGGTAATACCGCCGTCTCGGACATAGCTTTGATAGGCCACCTTGCCGACATCGTCATTGGGAACCAGCCCCATTTCTTTCAGCTTCGGATCAAAGATAAGCCAGAGAGCGACGAGATCGGCACGGCCTTCTTCGAGCGTACTGTAGCAACCAGGAAGTAATTTGCTTGGATCTTCCGGACGAGCCATTTTACCTGAGGCATGACCCAGTACTTCGTGCATCGCTACATGAAGGTCTTCGTCAAGATCGCTCCATTTTTCGGTAAGAGCAATTTCTTCTTCATCCCAGGCAAACTCATGTAATAATTTCTTGCCCGAAGTTTGACGATAGGTGCCCATAATGTTCTTAAGAACGACGCTCTTACTGCCATACCTTTCCCGTATCGTATTATCATTAGGCAGATTAACCCCAATGGGCATAATCGGACCGGAGTCTCCGCACGCAAATATTACATTCACAACACGAAATGCCAGCGGTTTCACGTCCGGATTCTTATATTTATCGGCCCAGGGCATCTTAGATTCAAAATAGGCA
>CAYSDF010000051.1:0-4423 GCA_964429675.1 uncultured Candidatus Saccharibacteria bacterium | reverse complement strand
CTTTCTCATCGCATCCATCATGAATCGTCAAAACTATCGGGCGGTGAGAAACAAAGAGTAGCTATTGCCCGAGCTCTAGTTAACGACCCGGCGGTAATTTTTGCTGATGAGCCGACTGGTAATCTTGATTCAAAATCTGGCGGACAGGTTATGGAATTTATAGATACTCTGCATGAACAAGGCAGAACCGTAGTTTTAATAACCCATGAAACCTATACTGCCGAGTATGCCCAGAGAATAATCCGTCTTAAAGACGGCTTGATCGAAAGCGATGAAAAAGTTGTGCAACGCCATGCCAAGGGCGGGTTTATAAAATAAAGTATGAAATTAAAAAATACATTCAAAACTGCAATAGTGGGCCTGTCTACACATAAATCACGCTCGGTACTGACTATCTTGGGAATTGTTATTGGCATTACGGCGATTATGTTGATTATGGCTTTGAGCCAGGGGGCTACAAATTTAATATTATCTCAAATTCAGGGCTTAGGATCGCAAACAATTATTGTCAGAGCCGGTGCCGAGCCTAAGGGACCTTCTGATTTTACATCAATTTTTACTTCTTCATTGAAAGATCGCGAGGTAGAAGCTATCCGTAATCCGTCTTTTGTAAGGGGTGTGATTGCAGTAGCTCCTAATGTAGTGGGCTCAGGAACGGCAATATATGAAGGTGAGACTAAAAATGCCAGCTTGCTTGGGACAACTCCTGACATACTCCAAACTTTGGCATTGTATCCGAAATACGGTTCATTTTTCACCCAGGGAGATGTTATCGCAAGAGCTAGCGTTGCTGTATTGGGTAACTCAGTTAAGCAGGATCTGTTTGGCGATTCTGATGCCGTTGGCCAGACAATTAAATTTTACGGTAGAAATTTTAAAGTAGTTGGAGTTTTCGATAAAGTAGGTCAAATAGGAGCCCTCGATCTGGATGCCAATGTAATTATCCCTGTTACTACTGCCAATCAGTATCTTCTGGGTTCGGATCATTACACGGTTTTAATGGTTCGTGTTGATTCTGAAAAAAATGTAGAACGGGCGGCTAATGATATCCGCCTGACTCTACGGGAACTCCACGGAATCACTAATCCCGACAAGGATGACTTTTTTGTGGCTACTCAGGCTGATTTGGCAGCCAGAGTCGGCACAATTACGGGAATACTGACAGCACTTTTAGTTTCTGTAGCCGCCATATCTCTTATTGTTGGCGGTATCGGTATTATGAATATCATGCTTGTCTCTGTGACTGAAAGAACCCGTGAAATAGGTCTAAGAAAAGCTGTAGGTGCTACTACTGCTGATATTCTTAAACAATTTCTTTTTGAGTCGGTTATCCTGACGTCGGTCGGCGGACTCATCGGAATTATTCTAGGGGCAATCTTATCTCTCATAATGACATTTATATTGACTCACTTTGTCGGTGTAGATTGGAAATTCGCTTTTCCCATCAACGGAGCAATCATCGGCTTTGCTGTAGCTGCTCTTGTAGGTCTTGTTTTCGGTATTTACCCGGCCCGCCAAGCTTCTAAGAAGAGCCCTATAGAAGCTCTGCGCTATGAATAATTAAACTATGAGAATTCTTACCGGAAAAGAAGAAAAAGAGGCAATGAAATGGATTGAAGAAGCGGCCAAAGTGGCCGCCGACTCTTTATGTTTACGAGCGCATTGTGCGGCTGTTATTGTGAAAAACGGGAAGATAATTGGAGAAGGTTTTAATTCACCACCAGCTAATGATCCTAAATATAGAACTTGTTTAGATGAATATGAGATTCCAGCCGGCTTTAGACATGACAGAACTTGTTGCATTCATGCCGAGCAAAGAGCTATCCATGATGCACTTAAAAAGGGCCATGATATGAAAGGAGCAACTGTATATTTTGTGGGATTGGAAGAAAATGGAGAGAAAAAGCGTGCTCACAGAACCGTCTGTACTATCTGCAGCCGGGCGGTTTTAGATGCCGGGATAACTGAGTTCGTGCTCTACTGGATGGATGGAGTGAGATCTTATGATACGCATGAATTTGATCAGTCCTCATATGAATATAAGACTCCGAAGAAGATTTCCTAAAAATTCATCATCTCTTGCAATAATCAGGTTGCTGATATATAAGACATACAGCTTATTAACATATTAACGGTAAGGCGCAATGTCAAAAGCACAAAAAGTACTTCAGGAATTCAATCAGACTTATGAAGAGCTTCATCAGAAATTTGAGGAAGCTTTTTGGGATTTTCAAATGGGCGATCATGCCAAGGGAGAAGAGATGAACCTAGCAGAGAAAGATCGGAATTTTTTTCGTTCCAATCCTGATAATCTGGTGAAGATCGCGGCATTATTTGCAGATACAGAGACATTACCAAAGGACAGGGAGAGGCTTAAAATTTGGCAAAATTTCTTCGCCCTGTATCAGACTCCACCCCAGCTTATCCCTATTAAAGATAAGATTGCTAAACTAGAATCCGACATTAGTCAGAAATTATCTACGCGTAAGGAGGGCTATAAAGACCCGAAGACCGGAGAATTCATAACAGCCTCTAAGCTAAAGATGAGGATGTTAATGCGTACAAGTCCCGACGAAGATTTAAGAAAAGCTTGTTTCGACGCTTTAGAAGAGTTAAATGGCCAGCTCGTGAAGGAATATATAGAAATCGTTTCTCTCCGTAATGAATACGCCAGAGCTTTAGGCTTTGAGGATTTTTATGCTTATCGGCTTAATATCTGTGAAGGCATGACCAAAAAGCAAGTCTTTGATCTGTTTGATGAAATTTATAAAGGAACAATGGGGACGTTCAATGATATAAGAGAGCTTGAGAAAAGCCGGCCTAGACTTAGAAAGCCTTGGAATTTTGGCTTCATGATGGCAGGGGAATTTACTCATGAGGAAGATCCGTACTATAATTTCGATAAAGCCTTAACTCTTTGGGGCAGATCTTTCTCAGCATTAGGGATTGATTATAAGGGCGGGGCTCTTCAGCTCGACCTCTTAGATAGGAAGGGTAAATACAACAATGGCTTCTGCCATTACTGTAAAACTGTAAATTTCAATACTGGCAAACGAGATCCCGGAGCTTCAAATTTCACCTGCAACGTTGTCTATGGGCAAATTGGAACTGGATTTCAAGGAATGGATACTCTTTTTCATGAGGGTGGACATGCGGCTGATCGGTTGAATGCTGAGCAAAGCGAAGTCTGTCTTAATACCGAGTGGCCTCCTGCATCTATTGCCTGGGCCGAGACTCATAGTCAATTTCTAGATGAAATGTTTTCAAGTATTGAGTGGCGAGTGAGGTATGCTAAAAATGAAAAAGGCGATCCTTATCCTTGGGATTTATTCGAACGAAAGTTAAGAAAGTTAAGAATTCTGGCACCCTTAGGCCTCCACCACATAATGTTTGTTTCAGAATTTGAAAAAATAATTTATGAGTCAAAAAACCTCACTGCAGAGGAAATTATAGAAGTCGCTAAGTCTATGCATCGGAAATATTTTGATTTTAGCGAAGATTCTTTAAGTGCTCTTTCCGTGCCTCATATTTATTCTTGGGATAGCTCCGCCTATTACCATGCCTATGGCTTAGCCATTTTGGCCTTGCAACAATGGAGAAAGTATTTTTATGATAAATACGGCTATATAGTCGACAACCCTGAGGTCGGGCGGGAAATGACGGCAGTTTGGGAGTTAGCATCATCCAAGAATTTTGCTGAATTTGTAAAACTGGCCACAGGAGAAGATCTTTCCCCGAAAGCATTTCTCGAAGATGCTAATATGTCAATCGAAAACTACTTAGAGACCACGAGAAAAAGAATTGATAAGCTTTCTTCTGTCCCGGAGTATAATAAGCCGGTTCAATTAAATGCCCAGATAAAAATGGTTCATGGCAAGGAACTGATTGCTGATAATTCTTTGAGTTTTGAAGATATGGCGCAAAGATATAAAGATTGGTTGCATAAACAGCAAAGAGATTCTTAAATCCCGTCCTTAGGCGGGATTTTTAATTTTACGGTATAATAAATTCTATGACTAAAAACTTATCCAAACAAGAAAAGATTAATTTGATCTTAAAATATCTGAACAAGAATCGCTTAATGGCCTTGGCTACGTCAAACAAGAATAAATCTTGGTCGGCGACGACGTTTTTTGCTTATGATAAAGAGGCGAATATATATTTTTACTCAAGCGAAAAGACCAAACATTGCCATAATATTAAATCCAATCCTAACGTAGCCGCGGTGATAAATCATGATTGGAAATATCCTAGTGGTGATATTAGGGGTCTTCAACTAATAGGACGGGCTTATAAAATTTCTAAGAAAGAATACTCAAAACTCTACTCTATCTATAGAAAGCGTTTTAAATGGGCTGATGATTTCAAATCTGACCACGTTCTTTACGTTATTAAGCCAAGTGAGATTTGGTATATAGATGAG
>CAYSDF010000050.1:0-4506 GCA_964429675.1 uncultured Candidatus Saccharibacteria bacterium | reverse complement strand
GCAGCAGCGCCGGCCGACGGTCCAGGTTAAGATGCGCAATTTGATCAACGGCAAGATATTGGAAAGAAACTTTGCCCAGTCAGATGTCTTTGAGGAAGCTGACGTCCAGAAAGAGAAGGTAAAGTATCTATACGGCCACCGAGGCCAATATTGGTTTTCAAATGAGAAAGACCCATCAAAGCGTTTTGAACTCAGCGAAGAAATCCTTGGCGAATCAACTAAATTTTTAAAGGCAAACACAGTTCTTGAAGCTATTTTATTTGAAGGCAAAGTCATTACGATCGACCTGCCAATTAAAATGGAATTCAAAGTTATCGAAGCTCCCCCGGGTATCAAGGGCGACACCGCCCAGGGCGGCGTCAAACAGGTCAAAATCGAAACCGGCGCCTCAGTCAACGTTCCCCTATTTATCAATCAAGACGACATCGTCCGCATCAACACTCAAGACGGGCAATACGTGGAAAGAGTCGAAAAGGGATAGTTAGGGAAAAATGGCTATAATGCAAGTATTGACTTAGTGCCACTTTTTGTGGTATAGTTACCGTGTAGTTAGTTCCCGGGGCAGAGATGCCCCAAAACCACCCGAGAGGGCTTACCAGAGATGGTAAGGAGGTCAGAATGGACAGCAAAGACATCGTTCGTCGACTAATCGTCGGTTCCGAGGCTATTGACCGCATGAGGACAGAAATCAATTCTGTGGTCAGCATCGTTCTCGGTCTCGTGTACAGGAAGCATGAGATAGAGTCACTGCACGGAGAGTTCACGAATAAGTTTGATATCCAGACACTCTGGTCATCAGACTTTCCAGGATGCAAGTGGTACTTCATCAAGAACAGCCCGAATCTTGGCAAAACCTTCTTTGAGGCAGAGTGCTGCCTGAACATCGGTTTCGGCGAAGCCAGGTTCAAGAGGGAATACGGGAAGTTCGAGATTTCTCATCGCCATGTTCAGCAGGTCTACGAGTCGTTGCCGCTTTTCATCGACGGAATGAGGAAGCTGTTCCCGTTCCTTGAGGACTCCTGGCAACCGTTCTTGGATGCTGCTGATTCTGCCGAAAAGAACGGCTGGTAAAAACACCTCGTGTAAGGCGGAGACCTCGTGTCTCGTCTGGCACGAGGTTTTCTGTTTGTTGGAAAAGCAAAAGCCCTATTCTGATTTTTATCATTTAGATACTTGGCAGGAAGATGGATTAGTAGTTATTTATTTTTACGATCGATCCAATAGGAGTCAGATGAAAATCAGAACAGGGCTTTTGCTCGATCGTTTCAATCACAAAAAACACCGCTATCAAGCAGTGTTTTTATATGGTCCTGTTTTTTAAATTTTGTAAAAGATTTGCGATCTTTGAGATTTCCTTACTTATACTATCAAGCCTCTCCCATATTTCCCGATTCAGCCTATCAATCTCATCTAACCGATCCTCCCAAGTCCTTGGCACCGCCCCGATGGCATGACCGCAAGGAAAGGCTACGGCCGTAAATGAAGCTGAGCCCTTGTATCCACTGACAGCACTTGGATCATGGGCTTCGTAGTGAATATTGGAAATCCACTTATCGCAGGTTGGACACTTCGCGATATTCATCCCGTTAGAGACAGGTTGCGACCCGGTCGCAACCGTGCCTAGTTAGTTTAATATAATAACCCATAGAGATACTATGGCCACCGCTTATTGAAAATTTATGTCTGCTATGTCTCTAACGGGATTCATGGCTTTTTAACCCCGTTCGACCATCCGGGCACCTATGAGAGGTATCCGAATATTAATTCTCTCACAACCAAAAAGGGGCTACAACCTATAATTGTGGATAAATTTAACGGCCCACCAGCAATATCGCCGGTATAGGGGCGAGTGACCAGAAGAACATCGCTTTTTGAGTAGCCAAATAACTATAAAAAGGACCCAGGAATTTAAGCGCCATTTCATTAGGCAAGAATGAGACCAGAATACTGGTTAAAAATCCTATCTGTAAAAAACTTATGACCAAAACACTAATGATCGAGAAGTCAGCAGATGAGAATCTCTTCTTTATAAAAGAATAGTTAAAGATCGCAAAAACAATCAGATAGACAATTGAGAATAGAGTAATCCGGAGGACATAATCGTCCACCGGAGACTTAATTAAGTTTTTTAGTTCTTCAAAGTAAGGGAATAATCTATCGAAAGCAAAGGCTACATAAATACCCAGAAGAGATATTACAGATCTTGTCCTGCCTAGACTTAAGCCATAAAGCAGGATCATTAGTAGCCCCAATCCGATAAATAGAGTCTGATTATTAAAATTAAGATTTGATTTAAGATCTAAAAACTTCGACGCATCAAAGTGAAGCATACTCCCTATATAATTGAAGAAATTCTTTATTGCTATTGCCGCCGTAGAAACCATTATTTTATTTTAGTTTTAAAGTAATAACTAAATCCCCCGAAGGTCTGCCTTCTTTACCGGCATTTCCACCTTTGGGCACAACTACTGTATAATTATTATCCAAGTCCTTAGGAATATGGACTTCAAATTTCCTTGAACCCTTAACTCTTCCCGAACCGCTGCATTTGGAACATTCCTTTTCCGGTATTTTCCTTTTTCCATGACACTTCGGACAAGGCATGACTCTGGCAAATACGCCAAAGGCGGTCCTGGTTGTTTGTCTGACCTGGCCATTTCCGTTGCAGGTACTGCAATTGACCATTTTGTATCCCTTCTCGACTCCATTTCCAAGACAACTATCGCATAGATCAAATGCCTTAAATTCAAAAGACCGCTGATTACCAAGATCTTTCCTATCTAATCTGGCTTCGATATATACATCTTCACCCTTCCCTTCTTCTTGGTAAGTAGGACGGGCATATCCGCCGCCAAACATTTCTGAAAAAGCCTCAAATATATCTTCCGTCCCGCCCTGTGATCGCCCCCCGCCCCTGCCTCCGCCAAAAAAATCCCAAAAATTAGATTGACCGGCATCTCCTCCTTGGAATCCGCCGTCATTGTAGGCAAATCCGTAGTTATCATAATTAGATTTCTTAGTCGGATCAGAAAGAACTTGATAAGCCTCGTTCAGTTCTTTAAACTTTGCCTCGTTTCCGCCTTTTTTGTCAGGATGGAATTCATGGGCTAGTTTTCTATAAGCCTTTTTAATATCCTCCTGGGAAGCAGTCCGAGGAACTCCTAGAGTTGTATAATAATCTTTGCTCAAACAATTACCAATTTACAATTTACAATTTACAATGAATTTACAATGTCACAATAATACATTGATAATTTAATGAAAATTGAAAAATAGAAATTGAAAATTAAACTACCAGTACTTCCGCCTTTATATCTTTTTGCTCTATTCTGGCCCATCCCACCTTCTTAACAAAAGAGAATAATAAAAGTCCGATACCTAAACTGAGTAGTGAAAATAACCAGCCAAAGCCCCATAAGATAAGGAACAAAGTAAAGGCTGCTAATGGCGGGGCATATTGAAAATATGGCCCGAGATAGTGGTTGGCCTGAGCAACCATTTCTTTTGTTACCTGATTTGTGACCTGATTTAGGTTTGAAGCCCCTTGGCCCAGCTGAGAACTGGCAACAGCGGTAACAATGCCCTTTATAAACTCCTCCGATGCCGGCGGAAGTTGTTTTAGATTTTTAAATCCTGCGATAGCCGGGCTCTGATAAGCACCAAATGACAACAATAAAAACAATGCCAGAAGAATGGGCATTGCTCCTCTTCTAATGGCGTGCTTGGCATTTATTTTTGTACGTTCGGCTATTTCTTCCAGAACATTAGCCTGGGAATGATAAAATAACAGAAGCATCAATATTGCCGTTAGAAAGTTCAGCGTATTTATTCCAAACGCAACGATGAACAATGCTCCTATGATTCCCCCGCAGATAATAGATGTCCAGCGAGATTGAAATAGCATAAAACTTACACAAGTTAAGCTGGTCAAAATAACCAAAAACACCGGCAAAATGAAGCTAAAATCGTTTGCATCAAATAGGGAGCCGTTAAGCCACAGTTTGGCATCAAACCAAAGACCAGCCGCTAAAATCCCTACAATCACCATCCAAATAATAAGTTTTTGATTTTTTTTCATTTAATTATTAATCCAGGGCGAACTAGTGCCAAGGATCAAGCTGATTCTCTTCATTAGTATAAACCCATATCCCCAAGATACAGCCAGCCAATATGGTATCCCCATAAAATCCGGCTTGGCAAAGCTTTGATAACCGCTGACCTGAGTTCCGATTATTTCAATCACTGCTCCCGTTATTATACCGTAAACTAAAATTTTAAACTCCACATCCCGATCTTTCCCCATTAAAATAATAGCTAGGACTAAGACTGAATAAATGGCCAATAATACATAATTCGACTGCCAGAAAATATAACTCAACACAATCCCCAGCGCTAGCGGAGAAGAATGTATGATGAGTTGTTTAATGCGGTCAATCATAAAGAAGTGACATAGCTAACCGCAGGAGAGTTGATCTCTGGGGATCTCCCGCAGGTTGGCTGAACCGA
>CAYSDF010000049.1:0-4575 GCA_964429675.1 uncultured Candidatus Saccharibacteria bacterium | reverse complement strand
GAGCTGTTATTAGCCTGGCGACTCCAGGTTGGAGTCCAGAGATAGCTTTCAAGAATTCTAGTACCGTAAACATCTTCCCGTAATAATTCAAGATCCGCATGGGGCAGTATATCCAATTCCAAAGGTCTGTCTCCGGCATACATAAATCTATGTTTACCTTCGATGTGGCCGATATAATACGGAGCCAGTTTACCGGCATTCAGTGCGTTTTCAAATCCCATGCGCTTTATATTGATCGCATCGTAAACAATTTTTATGATGACATCATCACCCTCTGAGTGGGAGATGGCATCAAATTGAGGAATGTATCGGAAAAGATTTTGCTTCAATTCCGTTGCCAGGCCGTTACCTGAAACAATAAATATGTCCGGTAACATCGCTCTAACCATTTGGGCGATTTCCTTCTGCCATTTGTATGTAGTGATTTTGCCGGAGAACCCGATTAAATCAGGCTCACCGTAGACTCTAAGATGCTCACGGATTAACTCTTCAGTTTCCTGAGGCGTCTTGTGCCGGCCCCAGGGGATATTTTCTCCTTTTGCAACCCTGGCTTGCCAGAGATCGTCCCTAATACGATAAGCGTTTAAGTCAATAAGAGAAACCGATACTCCGAAGTGATCTCTTAGCCGAGTTGCAAGGAGCAACGGGCCTTCGGGCGTTGTATTGGGCCTAGCGGATTCACGCAGGGGCATATTAATAAAAAGCATTTTTGCATTGGCAATATCTTTGCCGGAAATACTCTTGATTATCTCTTGGGGATGAACGTGTTTTGGCGGTGATGGGTCAGCTTTGGTCAGGGAGATTATTTGAGACATAGGCATTTCTCCTGTGTTTTTAATGTGCTTTGGGAGCATAATACCACAAAATTGACCAAGTACAAGATTTGTGATATTCCATTAACAATTAGTACTTTTATAAGGAGTTATGATGACTAAGCCCAGAGATTGGTTTATGGGAGATGTGATACTGGCCCAAAGTTTATATAGAGATAAAAAGCTTCACAAAGATATTATCCGGGCCTATAAATTAATAATGTCAGCTATAGCCAGCGACAATAAGGTATTAATTTTTGGAAATGGCGGTTCGGCGGCAGATGCTCAGCATTTTGCAGCTGAATTAGTCTGCCAATTTGAGAAAAAGAGGCGGGCTCTTCCTGCAGTTGCTCTAACTACCGACACATCTATCCTCACTGCCCAGGGTAATGATTATGGTTTTGAATCCATATTTTCTAGACAGGTCGACGCCTTATGCTGGCCGGGCGATGTCGTTTTTGGTATTACCACTAGCGACGTATACAAAAACGGTCATTCGCGGAATATTTTTGAGGCCTTTGCCTCCGCCGAAAAGCGGGGGGCTAAAAGGGTTGGATTATTTAGTTCTAAAACTAATGATCTCCTCAATCTTGTAGATGTCGCCATCAGAGTTCCATCTCAGAGTACAGCTCTTATCCAGCAGGCACATGGTTCCATAATTCATTTACTCTGCAAATTAATAGAGGAGGAACTTTAATGGAAAAGAGTCTAGCGGACAAGCTTAGAAAGATAAAGGTTCTTGCACTTGATTGTGATGGTGTTATGACTCCGCTTCATATTGATACGGGCATTATTATGGATTTGGAAAATGCCATGAAATATGAAGGCCGTAAGTTCAAATATGTCGTCGAGATTGCCAGATTCAATCATCGGGACGGTCAGGGGATTGACTTGATGAAAGAGCTCGGCATCAAGGTGTTAGTTATTACCAAGCAAAGAAGCGGATATATAGAAGCCCGGTGCTTTAAATTGGGTATCCCATGCCTAAAAGTTCAGGACAAGCTCAAGGGGCTAAATGATTGGCTAAGCAATGAGCATCCTGAAGTAGGGTTAGACGAAGTTTGTTATATCGGCGACGATGTAAGTGACGTCCCGGTCTTGAAAGCTGTCGGTCTAGGCATAGCTGTCGCTGATGCTGTCTTTGAAGCGAAAGCAGTCTCCTCATATACAACTAAAAAAAATGGAGGTGATTGTGCCGTTAGAGAGGTTTGCGATATGATTTTAAGGGCTTGAAAATAAGATAATAGGATGCTCGGATTAAAATTCGTAAGGTAAAGGCTGTCGTTTCGATAGCCTTTTTTGTTAGAAGTTATGATAATAAGTATAATGACAAAATTTTAGGCGGATGTTACTATAAGCTTGAAACTGCATTACTGTAATACATGACTAATTCAATTGGAATTATGCAAGGCAGATTATCACCTGATTTAAATGGTTATTTTCAGTTTTTTCCGGAAAATTGGCAGGATGAGTTTTCTGTTGCTAGAAAACTGGGATTCGGCTATATCGAGTGGCTTTGGGATTGGAGAGATTGGTCAGAGAACCCTATTTTATCGGCCAAAGGAGTAGAGGAAATTAAAAGAACAATTAAAGAAACAAAGTTGCCGGTTAAATCTTTGTGTGCCGATTATTATATGAAGCATGCTCTTTACGGCCGCGATGCAAAGAAGAGTATTTTATATTTGAGAAAATTGATACTGAATGCAAGTGAAGTTGGTATTAAAAGTATCGCTATCCCTTTTTTGGAAGAGCTGGCTATCCACGATAAGAATGTTAAGAAGGAGATAGCCTCTAATTTAAGAAAAATTTTACCATTGGCTGAGGAAAACGGAATTAATATTAATTTTGAGACGGAAATGAATAGCGGAGAGGCACTGGAATTTGTCACCCTCCTAGATAGCAAAAATACCGGAATATGCTATGATCTGGGGAATGCAGTGTCCTATGGTTTTAATCCGGTGGAAGATATAGATATACTAGCTGAAATAATAGGGGAGATTCATCTGAAAGATCGAAAGATCGGTTCATCAAAATCAGTACCATTTGGCCAGGGGGATGTCGATTTTAAGGCATGCCTCAACAGTTTAAAAAGGAGAGGATTTAGGGGCCCGATTACTATTCAGGCCTGGCGAGGAGACGACTATTTAAAAGATGCTAAAGATCAATTAAGTTTTATTAATAAATTGATATAACATGGAGAAAAATAATAATATTTTTGATATCAGGGGTAAGGTGATTATTATTACCGGGGGTGCCGGTAATTTAGGCAGCGGTTATGCCCAGTTCTTGAAAGAGCAGGGAGGTTACGTAGTTGTTTGGGATAATTGTAAGCTCGATTTATTAAAAAGCATGGTAACAAAAGGTCTCTGTAATGTGGCAGAGCGAGTTGATATAGTCTCTGAAGAAGAAGTTAAAAAAGCGGTTGGACGTGTAATGAAAGTTAAAAAAAGAATAGATGTTCTTATTAACAATGCGGCGGTTAATCCGGCTGTCGACGGAGTCAAATTATCTCAACTCTTTGCCCCATACGAAGATTATCCCATGGATATTTGGGAAAAAGAACTTAAGGTGAATCTTACTGGTATGATGATGTGCACTAAGTATGTGGCTCGTGCGATGATCAAGCAGGGCCAGGGCTCGATAATTAACGTGTCATCAGATGTCTCTAGTATTGCTCATGATCACAGAGTTTACGACCAGGTAAATAAATTTAAATCTATCGCCTATACAACAACAAAAACTGCGGTTCTTGGATTTACTCGTCAGTGGGCTGCAAGAATGGGGATGCATAATGTAAGAGTGAATTCTTTTTCTCTGGGCGGAGTTAAGACGGCTAATGTTCCGGATGATTTTGCAAAGCGGTTTGGAGATATGAATATGCTGGCAAGGATGGCTAGGCCAAATGAGTATAATGGTGCAATTCAATTCTTATGCTCTGATGCCTCATCATTTATGACGGGGGCAAATCTTATAGTGGACGGGGGCAAAAGTTCTTGGTAGGCTCGGACTCATATAAAACCCATCCAACTTTATTCTGAGTATTGATTAATTTCTTTATTCAACTATACTATCGCTAATCTATGATTGATCGTTCACAACAAAGGACAAATATGGAAGTAAGAATAGGAAATAAATTAGTGGGTACCGGCTATCCATGCTTGATTGTCGCCGAGATAGGTATCAATCATAATGGTAGTCTTGAAATTACCAAGAAGCTTATCGATGCAGCTGTTGAAGCCGGTTGTGATGCTGTAAAGTTTCAGAAGAGAACGGTGCCTGTTGTATATACTCCCCAGGAGCTGGCAAAGGCTCGCCAGGTTGATGTAAGTATTATCAATAATGCTATGAATAGGCTCGAGATTGAGGGTGTGAGATATCCCGTTTTTCCGGAAGAAAATCTCAGGCGACTTGAGCAGGACCGGGTAAATACGACTAATGGTGATTTGAAATATGCATTGGAATTTGAGCTTAAGGAATTTGATCTCATCGACAGTTATTGCCAGGAAAAAGGAGTCATATGGTTTGCCTCTGCCTGGGATGGTTTGAGCGCCCACTTTATTAACGGATTTAATGTGCCATGCCATAAGATAGCGTCAGCTTGTCTGACTCATTCCGATCTTCTAAAGAGAGTAAGATACAATAAAAAGCCGGTCATTCTTTCTACCGGCGGCAGTACAATCAATCAGATAGAAAGAGCAGTTGAGATACTTGGCTCTCAAGATTTGATAATTCTTCATTGTGTTGCCAATTATCCATGCAAAGA
>CAYSDF010000048.1:0-4956 GCA_964429675.1 uncultured Candidatus Saccharibacteria bacterium | reverse complement strand
ATTTATGGATGTTTTCCATTATATTTTTTATTTTTTTAGCAACTTCTTTTATAAGGTCTTTTTTTACTTCAAAAAGTAATTCGTCATGCACCTGAAGAAGCATTTTTAAATCACCCTCATTATAGTCAGAATGTATCAGGTCGTGGATCTTGATCATGGCGAGCTTCAAAAGATCGGCTTCGGTGCCTTGTATAGGCATATTGATAGCCATACGCTCTGCTTGGCGCACAAGTTCATGTATTCCTGAATTTATTTCGGGTAAATATCGGCGTCGTCCAAAAATCGTACTGACATAGCCTTTTTTCCTGACTTCTTCGCGGGTCTGCTCCATATAGGTAGCAACTCCGGAGAATTCTCTCATGTATTTTTCAATAAAATCTTTTGCTTGGGCCCTGTTTACTTTGGCTGCTCTTTGAAAGCCAAGCTGGCCCATGCCATATAGCAAGCCGAAGTTTAAAGTTTTAGCTTCCCGTCGCATATCCTTTGTTACTTTATCAGCGTCTATGCCAAAAATCTCGGCAGCGGTTCGGGTATGAATATCCTCCCCTCTTTTAAAGGCTTCAGTCATTTTTTTGTCACCGGAAATATGGGCGGCGATTCTTAACTCAAGTTGAGAGTAATCTAGGGATAGTAATTTATATCCTGGAGCAGCTACAAATGCTTTTCTAAATTCTTGTCCCAACTCTGTCCGAACGGGAATATTTTGTAGATTTGGATCTTGGCTGGAGAGTCTCCCAGTGGTTGTGCCGGTTTGATTCAGTGTGGTGTATAGTCGACCGGTCTTTTTATTGATCAATTCAGGAAAAGGATCAATATAGGTAGTTTTTAATTTTTGAAGCTCCCTATAGCGTAGTATCAGATCTACGATGGGATTTTCATCGGATAATTTTTCAAGTTCTGATGCAGCCGTTGATAGGGCGCCTTTGCCCGTTTTTCGTATTTTTCCGGTTATTCTAAGGCGTTCAAAAAGAATCTCTGATAACTGCTGAGGTGAGTTTATATTGAATTCTGTTCCGGCAAGAGAGTATATATTTTTTTCTAATTTTTTCAGCTCCTTGGTTACTTTGGTCGAGAGCTTAGAAAGAGAGGCGGTGTCGATTTTAATACCATGAAGCTCCATCTCGGCCAGAACCTTTATAAGGGGCATCTCTATGTTCTCAAATACCCAGATTAGATTTTTTGATTTCAATTTTTCCCAAAGCTTATCTCGCAGGTTCCATAATTCAATAATTTGCTCTTTTGTATCTGATGGCACTTCCCTACCTAGCTCTACCAAATAAACTTTTTCCAGGGAGTAGTCCTTAATATCTGAATTGACCAGGTATGCTGCAATTTTGCCATCAAAAATTATCCCACCAGAATGGATCCCAGCTGTCAAAAGATTTTTTAAAATAGGCTTTAAATCATGGCCCGACTTAAAAATTTTGCTATCCCCCATTAGCTTCTCAATATCTTTCAGGAAGATTTTGATATGGTCTGATTTTAAGCCATATAGTGTTTTTGAGTCTGAACTAAAGTACAAATATCCACCTTCTTCATAAATAGCTACTAACTTATTTTTTAAAATAAGGCTCAGGAGCTTATCGGCAGTATTTTTATTATTTATCTCGATATATTCAAAAGATTTTTTTGCGGTAGGATCTCGAAGATCTAAAGCCAGTCCTCCTTGGCCTGGGCTCGGTTCTTGCAATGCCGGTCCGCCAGATTCTCCTATAATCTCGGGGAGACGCTTTATTAGACTGAAGAATCCCATTTCTCTGAAGAATACTTCAATTCTGGCCTTGTTTAAATTAGAGTGCCAGTCTGATTTTTCCAGTTCAAAATTTATATCCAGATTTGTCACTATTGTAGCTAGTCTCTTTGAAAAAAACGCCATGTCCTTATTAGTGACGAGCTTTTCTACTAGTTTGGGGCTTAAGCTGTTTTTTCTCTTGTCCTCAAGTGTCTTATATAAATTTTCCAGGCTTCCATATTTCTGAATTAGTGTTGAACCGGTCTTTTCGCCTATACCGGGGACTCCGGGAATATTGTCTGATGGGTCACCCTTTAAGCCTTTAAAATCCACTACTTGGTCGGGGCTAATACCGTATCTTTTTCTAACCTCATCCTCATTGTATATAACAGTATCATTGATACCTTTTCTCATTGTAAAAACTACCACCTTGTCCCCTTTTACCAGCTGGAGAGTATCTAGGTCTCCCGTAGCTATTACCACCTGGAGATTCTTCTCTTTGCTTCCCCCATGGGCCAATGACCCTATGACATCATCTGCTTCATAGCCTTCTTTTTCGTAAATAGGAATGCCGAAAAGAACAAGCATTTCCTTGATAAGCGGTATCTGATTGTATAGTTCGTCAGGAGCTTTATCTCGATGGATCTTGTAATCTGCAAATTCTTCATGACGGAATGTTGGTCCGGCGAGGTCAAAGGTGGCAGCAATATAGTCCGGCTTTAAATCTCGAATCATCTTAAATAATATAGCCGCAAAGCCATAAACGGCATTAGTTAAAACGCCTTTGGGGGAGACAAGGGTTGGGGGTAGAGCATGAAATGCTCTATGGACTAGAGCATTGCCGTCAATTAGAATTAGTTTCTTCATTTTAGAAAATAGTTATTTTGCGGATAGTCTGGTCTATATGATCTATGTGGATTTTTATAAATTTACCAGGCAAGATTTCCTTAACCCTTTCGGCCCATTCGATCAATACTATATTTTTAGGATTATCCAAGATGTCCTTGATTCCAAGCGGGACAAGGTCTTTATAATTTTTTAAGCGATAACAGTCGATATGGTATAGGAATTCGTAATTACCCGATACTGGGATCTTATAACTTTTCATCAGGGTAAATGTAGGGCTCTTTATCTTGGATTTTATTCCAAGCAATCCTGCAAATCCCTGGACAAATGTAGTCTTTCCAGCCCCTAACTCCCCTTCCAAAGCGATAACAAGGGCCTTTTTCTGTCCGTAGGGTGGAAATTTTTTAATTATAGTTTCAGCCAGATCTTGCGTCTCTTCCGGACTCTTTGTTTCGTAAATCATTATCGAAATATTATCCTTTTTAGCCAATTTTAGCAATGAAAAAACCGCATTTTGCGATGGCCCCGCTGAGCGGGGTTGCAAAATGCGGTCGGCGCTCACTTACTTATGAAGTGGCGCCCAGATCTCACATCGTTGCCGCTGGACGGCGTCGGTGATTTCTGAGCAGCTAACCGGTTTTGGGGCCGGTGCTGTAGGCTGAGCTGGTGGTTTTGGGATATCGATTCCCGTTACCGCCACCGTCAGCTTGTTCGGGATGTTGAGGTTTACCACCGGCGGCGCTTGGGGTGTCGCAGGTGCAGTAGGTTTTTGCTCAGCCATCTTCTCGACGGCTGAGCGTAGGCCCTTGATCTCATCGGAATCCGAATGAGAGGCCACCGGAGCAATGGATATTGCCCCAGTCTTTGTTGGCGACAGCTTCTTCTCGCCGCAGGATTCGCCAGCCAAGTAGCCGATCAATACCAGCAGGGCCAGGAACAGCGGTATGCCCACCCAGTAAGTAGTCTTGGTCTTGAAGGCGTTGTATAGCCCATCCTCCAGGACCTCGCGCCTTTCGACGTCTACGGATTGAGAACCAATCCGTACCTTCTGTGTGTAGCTGAGTTCAGCCATTACTTCTCTCCCTTGAATGTTGGTTCAACGAACGACCAGCCTGTTGGTGCAACTGCCAGGCCAAGCTCGTCCTTTCCCAATTTCCCATCGGGCTGGGGTACCAGAGCAAATCCCTGATACTTGTCTTTCGGCGGGCCGACGCGAAGCGTCGATCCCGGTGCCATACGGCCGATGTACGACTGACCGTCGTAGGCCTCGACATACACGCGGGTTTGATTGGTGAGCTCGAACTCACCTGAACCAGGATTGGCTCCCGGACCGGCAACCGGCTGTGGACCCTGGACCGCCTGCGGCGGAACTTGGCCAACTTGTTGCTGGTATTGCTGACGGGGATCTCCCTGCTGGGAGTCGATTACCCCACAGGCCTCACTCGGGCTTGAGTAGTACCGACTGTCATTCAAGACAGCCAATGCTGCTCCGCCTGCTGCGCCAATCGCCGCACCCTTCTTCCCGCCGAGCAAGCCGCCAATGACGGCCATCCCAACGGTTGTCCCAATCCCCTGCTTCCAACGCGAGCTCTCTGCTTTGAGCTCTCGCCCGCAGCTATCGAGGATCGGCTCAAAGCGCCTATACTGATCGTAGCGGCCGTAGTATCCACCCTGCGGATACCAGTCAAGGTATCCATATTGTGGGAACGAACGGCGGTACATTTCGTAGCCGTACGGCGACGACGGTAGTGGGTAGCCGCCGTAGGTACGAATGGGGTTGCCATCCGCTCCCAGAGCGACGCACGGAGCTCCCCGGTTCATGTAAGCGCAACCCTGCGCATGCGCCTTCTTCGGAAATACGCCGATGAAAATCAGAACGATCAAAAAAGCTAACATGACTCTCTTCATTTTATCGTCTCCTTGGCCTCTTTCGAGGCCTGAATTGTCGAAGATCTCACTTGGTTATATTATATCAAATTATAGCCCCCTTGTAAAGCCCCTAGAAATAGCCTGTATCCTAGCTTATTTTTGGAGTGTTCCGCACGAAACAAACAGAGCCAAAAGCCCTACCCCAATTTTTATCCGCCTCCTATAGGATAGCTCGTAACAATCAATAGCTACTTATCCATCTTCCTACCAAGTCTCTAAATGATAAAAATTGGAGAAGGGCTTTTGGCTTATTGTGTGGATCTAGCAAAAGACCTCAACCCATTTTTATCCTTCCTGGAGGCTCGGATAAGTTTCTAAGGCGTGCTTTAGCCGCCTAAAGAATCTCTGTAGGCATGGCAACGAATCAGCTGTCTAGTTGGAAAATTCAGCTGTTTGAGCAAAGCGAGTTCTGAATTTTGCGTCCGCCTCCGTCAGCTGACGGAGGCGGA
>CAYSDF010000047.1:0-5320 GCA_964429675.1 uncultured Candidatus Saccharibacteria bacterium | reverse complement strand
TAGATAAAAGGGATACGGCGATGGTAGCAGCAGTTGATCATTATGCCTCAACTGTAAAGACTGCTCTTGAAACAAGAAAAGTTGCACTAAAGGCTGCTTGGGGAATGACCGATGTTAAAGCCAGACATCAGGCTCAAAAAGACGCCTGGACTGCTTTTAGAAAATCAGTCAAAACAGCCAGAAGAGTATATAAGAATGATCGAAATACTGCCTGGAAGCAGTTTAAAACTGACTCCACGGCCTGCCACGCTGGTGGAGGTGAAGACAATGGAGGCGAAGGCGCCGACTCTCAGCTTTAAAAGCTAAGTTACTCAAAATCAAAAATCCGCCGTAAGGGCGGATTTTTGATTGACTTAGGTGTAAATTTAGGATATAACTATGGCAATTGTATTTTAACAAATGGGGCATGTGTGGGAAAAGGTACTGAGATAGAAAGAAGGTTCCTAGTGTCTAATTTTACCGGGAAGTTTCCTTATGACTCGCCGAAATTCTTTATTAGGCAAGGCTATATTGAAGTGCCAATGTCGGGAAAAAGTTTTCGGATTAGAACCATCGATAATCAGAGGGCCATTCTTACGATCAAGGCTGGTAAGGGCATTGCAAGGGGCGAACACGAGAATGATGTATCAATCGATTTTGGCAGAGATGCCCTTGAAATAGCCAGCCATAAACTGGAGAAGGTACGGTATAAGATCGGACGATGGGAGGTAGATTTTTATAGACCGCCCCTTGACGGCCTGGTGGTTGCCGAGATAGAGCTTAGTTCTATTGATGAAAAATTCGACTTACCGCAATGGATGCAGGGTGCTAAAGAAGTAACTGATTCATTAACCAATCATCATCTTGCCAGATTAGCCACGGAATTAAGGGACAATGGGGTCCCGGCACTGCCTTTCATATATTCTTATGGCCTATCGTCAATTTCTAAAATTGTTGTGACTGGCGGTCCGGGTTCGGGCAAGAGTACCTTCATAAAAGATTTTCGGGAAAGATCAAAAGATATTAGATTTGTTCCGGAAGTGGCAACATTAGTCATTAATGAACTAAAGATCAGGCCAAGTGGCGCTTTGACCGGTAAGAAGTTTCAAAGATTTCTTAATGACGTTCAGAAGCTTTTCGAAGTAACTTCCAGTCAGTATGCTCTGCTTGAGGATAGGCGGGCCGTTGTTTTTGATAGGGGGACGGTAGACGGTGCCGCCTATCTTGATAAGGGAGTTGATGAGTTTGAGAGATTTTTTGGGGTAAAGATAGAAGGAGAGTATGCAAGGTATGATCTGGTAATTTGCCTTGATGTCCCGCCTCCGGATATATATGAGAAAATTAAATCTAATAATTCTGCCCGTTCGGAAGATTATTCAGCAGCTAGGAAATTAGGCGATAAGATCAAGGAAGTTTGGCAGAATCATCCAAACTTTGTCTTTATCTCAAATGACGGCGGCTGGGAAGAGAAAGTTAGGAAAGCAGAAGCCACGATTGCTAAAGTTTTAATATAAATATGAGTCCCGCATCGGCGGGACTTTTTATTTTCTGTATTCAAGTGCGTTTTTTAATGTGATCTCGTCGGCATATTCAAGGTGAGATCCGGATGAAAGGCCCCGGCCAAGGCGTGTTAGCTGAACCCCGGTTTTATTATGAAAAATATCCCGTATATACAAGGCCGTAGTCTCGCCGGCCGTATTGGGATTGGTAGCTATTATCAGCTCAATATTTTCGGCCCGATCTCGGAGATTTGCTACCCGTTTTTCTAGTTCTTTGAATCTTAATGTTCCAGGTATCATCCCGTCCAGCGGATTAATTGCTCCGCCAAGAACGTGATACAAGCCTTTATATAGGCCTGTTTTTTCTATGGAATCCAGGTCGGTAACTTTTTCTAATACTAAAAGCTTTGTTTTATCTCTTTTGGGGTCGCTGCATACGTGGCAAAGTCCATTTTCTGATACATTAAAACATTCTTTACAGAATCTAATATCACTTTTAAGGTTGGCTATAGCTTGTCCAAGCTCTTGCAGCTCAGTATTGTCTTTATCAAGTAAAGCTAAAATAAAACGAGCAGCTTGGCGCGGTCCAACCCCGGGAAGTTTCTGGAGAAGTTTGATTGTGTTTTTAAACTTGGTGTTCATGTAATTAGGAAAGGGATGGCCCAGCTAACCGCAGGAGAGTTGGTCTATGGGGATCTCCCGCAGGTTGGCTGAACCGAGGGACGAAGTGCAAAATTCTAGCTCCCGCCGTTGGCGGAGCCCCGCTGAGGCGGTGGCAAGAATTTATGCCGTGCCCTTTAAGGCGAAGGTTCACTGGAGGAACCTTCCAGGGAATCGCCCCAGAGAGCAAGCTCTCCTGCGGTTAGCCTACGTAGCAACTTTTAGAAGTTTAAAGGGATATCATCGGTATGCGACTTATCTACTTCCATAAATCTTAAACTCTCCGGGTCGATTCTAAATTCTACTTCACCAGTGGGTCCGTTTCTGTGCTTAGCTATGACCAGCTGAGCAAAGTTCAATTTGTTGTCATTCTTGGCTTTTTCGAAGTTTATTTTGTCTTCTCTATGAATGAACATAACCACATCGGCATCCTGTTCGATAGATCCGGAATCTCTTAAATCCGAAAGCCTTGGCTTATGACCTTCGCGCTGTTCAACGGCTCGGGATAGCTGGGATATCGCAATAATAGGAATGTTTAATTCTTTAGCCAGTGCTTTTAAGCCTCGGGATATTTCTGTAACTTGTTGAACGGGACTGTCGTAATTCCTTCGGGAAGTCATTAACTGAAGATAGTCTACAATCAGAAGTCCGAGGCCGAATTCAGATTGAAGACGTCTGGCCGTCGCTCTCATCTGCATAATGTTAGGTGAAGATGCATCATCTATAAAAATCGGTATCTTTTTAAGTTCATCACAGGCCGTGGTAATTCTCAAAAAGTCGTCTCCTTCATGGGAAAGTTTCCCGGTCCTCAATTTCCATAAGCTGACACCTGATTTTGAGGCAATAAAACGATCAACGACTTGGTCCATGGACATTTCCATACTGAAAACACCAACAGGAATATCTTGCTCGGCTATCTTGAGGGCAAGATCTATGGCGAAAGCCGTTTTACCAACTGAAGGTCTGGCAGCTAAGATTATCAAATCTGATTTCTGAAGACCGCCGAGGGTATTGTCTAGGTATCTATGTTTAGTGGCGTGGCCCCTGAGTGCTCCATCACTTTGGTTTGATATCCTTTCCATTGCCTCATTGATGCTGCCTTTTAGGGGAGTGAATGCGTTATCGCGGGATTTTTGGGAAACAGCAAGTATTTTACGCTCAGCATCATCCAAAAGTATCTCGACGTCCTCATCTTCCTGTTGGCCAAGGGCTCCGATCTCATGGGCAGCACTTATGAGGTCTCTAAGCATCTTTTTTCGCTGAATAATTTTCCCATAAGTAGCAATATGGGCAGAGGTTGGTACCGAACTAGCCAATGAAGTGAGATAACTTGATCCGCCGACATCCGAAAGCTGGCCTCGTTCGCTTAATTTGTTAGATAAGCTCAAAAGATCTATCGGTTCACTTTTCTCAAACAGAGAAAGCATACCATCGTAGATGAGCTGATGGGCGCGATTATAAAAATCTGCCGGAGTTAAGAAGTCGACTACCTTATTTAGAGCTTCACGGTCAATTAAAATAGATCCAAGCAGTGATTTCTCGGCGTCCAGGTTCTGAGGAGGAAGTTTGTTGGGAGAAGTTTCACTCATTCCAAAATTATACTCTTTATTTTTATAAATGAGCAATAGTATAAGTTGATTATTCGGTTGATAGGCTGTGTAGAGTAAGCCAAACCCCCACTCTTACTTTCATCGCCCTCCTCTTGGGGTACTCATATAAATAATTAATCATTTTCCAGACCGATTGGGCCACCCCTGTCAGGCCATGCGGCCTTCACCCGTTCCTGACATCCCCAATCGGTTCCCAGGAAAATCTCATAATTATTTATTGAGTACCATCCAATCGTCATGATGATGAAAATAAGAATGGGGGTTTGGCTTCTGATCTTAGCCCTACCTCTCTCCCGATTTTCTCCCTTCGACGAGCTGTGGAGAAGGGCCAAAAGACCTCAACCCATTTTTATCCTTCCTGGAGTGGCATGGCAACGAATCAGCGTTCGAGTAGTCAAAATTCAGCTGTCTGAGCAAAGCGAGTTCTGAATTTTGCGTCCGCCTCCGTCAGCTGACGGATGGGCGGACGAGAATGCGATTCGCCCATGACATGTAGGGCTGGAGAAAAATGGGTTGAGGTCTTTTGGCTAAACGGGAGAAAATGGGGAGAGGGGTTTTGCTGGTTCAAAATTGATGCTAAAATTATCATATGAATAAATCATTTCTACAAACTCAGGAGTGGCTGGATTTTCAGAATTATGTGGGCCGGAAAACTTGGCGATTTGACGATGGAAAAATCAGGGCCAATATAATTATGCATGATTTGCCTTTGGGCAAGAACTATTTGTATATTCCGCACGGGCCGGTGATTCTTTTCGATGATATAAAGGGCGGTTTGAAGAATGAGCTGGCCAGTTTTACTAATTATATAAAAGATCTGGGCAAGAAAAATAAATCCATTTTTATAAAAGTTGAACCCTTGTCGGATCTGGTGATGGAATTAATGTATCGCAGGGGCTTTAGGCGAACCGTAAAGCGCATTCAACCCAACAAAACCGTGGTTATAGATTTAAAATCATCAGAAGAGGAGCTTTTATCGAAGATGCATCCCAAGACTCGCTATAATATTAAAATTGCCGAGAAAAATAATATTAAAATCAAACAGAACCATGATGTCGAAGAATTTTGGAAGTTACTCAAAAAAACTACTAAGCGGGATAGGTTCTCATCTCATCCAGAAGGATATTATAAAAAGCTGATAGAATTTTTGGGGGAGAGGGGAGATATAAAAACAGATATTCTGATTGCCTACCACGAAGAAAAAGCGGTTGCCGGAGGGATTGTTCTGCGATGTGGCGACACGGGATATTATCTTCATGGTGCATCGGACTATGAACACCGGGCCATGATGGCACCTCATGCTTTGCACTGGGAAATAATAAAGTATCTAAAAAACGACGGCCGGGCCCATTATGATCTATACGGGATAGATGCGATTAAATGGCCGGGTGTAACACGCTTTAAACTCAGCTGGGGTGGCCAGACAGTCGAATACCCCGGCTCATTTGATTTGCCAGTCTCTATGTTGTGGTATTTTGCGTATAATCTGGCGAGGAAGATTCTATAATAATGCGGCCGGTGAATTAACATTCTAATTGCAACCCCTCACTTCTTCCAAAACACATGCCTCGG
>CAYSDF010000046.1:0-5343 GCA_964429675.1 uncultured Candidatus Saccharibacteria bacterium | reverse complement strand
TCTTTCTTAAGTGAAGTTTCGGTGCATTATCATCATTGGTTATCGTACAAGTTGCTGACTGACCAAGGCCAAGGGTTACGGAAGAACCATTCTGAGTTCCACCATCACAAGACCATGAGCCAGCAGTGTAACCTGAAAGATTCGTTTCAGATAAAGTATAAGGGCCGGCATTAACATCGCTCTCAGCACCGCCATTTCCAGAAACAGGAGTTGGGCCAGAAGCAGACAACACGAAGTCAGTTGCAACAGCCGTTCCGCCATTATCGTTAGTAACTACTTTAACTAATTTCAAATGAGCAGTTTGATCGTCGTTATTAATTGTACAAACTGCTGAGTCGCCTAATCCAAGAGTGACAGAACTGCCAGTAACTGAGGCTCCGTTATTAACAGAACATGACCAGTCGCCAGGAGTATAGCCAGAAGGACCATTAGATTCAGAGAGATTATATGTGCCTTCGGCAACGTGAGCGTCAGTAATAGCAGTGCTACCAGTTGCACCAGAAATAGGAGTTGGGCCAGAAGCAGAAAGAGTCCAAGCAGTTTCTAAAGCTGGACCACCGTTATCGTTGGTAACGGTTTTGACTAATGTAAGTATTGGGTCTTTAGCAGTATTGGTAATTGTACAAGTCTTAGTCTCGCCCAGGGCGATAGAACCGGAACAGCCCGAAAGAGTTTTGTCATAACCAGCATGCGCATTCTCATCTACATTATAGTTACCGACAGAGGTCAAAACATTATCGACACCGGGCGATTCAACTCCGGCAGCAGTTGGATTTGCAGTTGTAACACCTGTAATAGTTGTAGAAAAGTTTGCAGCAACCTGATCACTTCCACTTTGATTATTAACAACGTGTTTGATTACTATTAAGTGAGCGGCATTGTCATTATTATTTATAGTACAAGTGGCGGTATCGCCAGCAGCTAATGTGATTGAGTTTCCAGATACTGCACCTCCGCCATTTTTAACACAGCTATATGTGCTGGCAGTATAGCCTGACGGTCCACCATTTTCAGATAAAGTATATGTTCCAGAATTTACAGCTGCATTTGTAACAGCTCCGCTACCAGTTGCACCAGAAATTGGAGTTGGGCCAGCTGCAGCGAGAGTCCAAGCAGTTTCTAAAGCTGAACCACCGTTATCATTAGTAACGGTTTTGACTAAAGTAAGATGAGCTTGCTGAAGAGTGTTTGTATAAACACAATCAATTACCGCTCCGCCAGCAGAACCAATCGTGATCGCCACAGAATGACCAGCTAAATTAGGAGTTGCACTTGATCCTGTACCAGTAGCGCTACAGGTTAATCCGGTATTGCTCCAAGCTGAAGGAACTGTCTCTGTTACAGAATAGGAACCCGGGCTTAGATTGTTTTGAGAATTTAATCCTCCACCAACAAGGCTAAAATTTGTATAACCAGTGCCAGTCGTTGTGAAATTAAAACTTGTGGTAATGTCTTGATTTGAAGTAACTTTGTGAACAGTAATCGTACTCGGAATGATAATCGCACTAGCAGCCATCTGATTGTCATTACCGCCACCAGTGATAGCACTACCATCTATATCTGCTAGCTGAACGTGATAGGGAGAGCCATTAATATTTACCGCAGAATTTCCCGTACCCCAATCGGCCTGGGTAGAGACATGGGCTCCCCAAGTAATTAATACTTCACACTTATTAGAATGAGAGCCGAGACATGAGGATGAATCGACATGGAATTTCAAAGTAATAATAGTATCGCTGTCACCGGCATAAGTACCACTGACAAGACTCGGACCAGAAAGGACACCACCACCAACCCAAGTGCCATTTCGGATCTTGAAATGTCTGTTAGATCGAGCAGTATCATGTCCAGCTGCATTAGGATCAGCAGGGATTAAACTAGAGGAAACTGGACTTAAAGCAGCGCACTGTGCCTGAGTACCTAAATTTGTTAGTGCAGGATCACAAAGGTCAGAAGGTGTAAGAACATTTGGAGCTAACTCTGAGAAATTATCATCAGTCATGAAATCATAAGAATGCTTTCCGCCCTTTGTAGTGCTGTATTTTATAATGACTGTATGATCTCCGGTCGTGAGGTTATCTATGGCCAACCTTTGAACAGTTGCATCATTTTCGTAGTATTTAGAATTATTTCCGTTCAAATCACCATTAGTCCAATGACATCCGATGTCACTGCCAGTATAACCATCCCCGTCATCGTTTGCGCATTGTGAGTATTCATCTTTGCTTGCACCAGATGCATCTGTAAAAGTTGTTCTTGCTAATTCAAGGCCACTATCAACGGATGTTGCAACAATAGTATATAAAGGCCTGAAAACATCCTCTAAAGTATAGCTGGCTGAGAATGAGCCATTCTCATTAGTGGTTACGCTCTGAGTAGATTGAGTGTAATCGTTATTGTCCTGGGAACCTCCAAAAATAGTTAATAGTACATTTTGAAATGCCTGAAAAAGGTTGCCGAATATAGAGGCCGTCTGACCAGGATTGTAGTCAGTCTTGTCAGTCGTTAAAACCGGAGCAGGGGTTGCCTCGAGAGTCGGAGCTGGTGTTGCGTCAGGCGTAGCATCAGGAGTTACTAAGACAGAAACTTCCGGAGTTGATGCTGGAGTATCTGACGGGGATACCGTAGCGTCAGGTGAATCAACCGGTGCAGAGACCGACTGATCAACTACTAGCTGGTCGACGCCAGAATCCTGAGCTCGGACTACTTGCATTAAAGATCCGCTTGCTACAACAAGGGACAAGACTATCACGACTGACAATACGTACTTATTCATATCAATTTATTTATAAACCAAAAACCCCGAATTATATTCGAGGTTCCCGATTAGTTAATTTGTTAAATTTTTTAGAAATATTTTTGGTTTTCACAGCTATTTTTAGCAATAAAAAACCCAGAGTTTCTTCTGAGCTGAGAGACTGACTGAATAGTCTTTTTCGTAGTGAAATTTCAGAACTTCAGACGAAAGACAAAGAAATTTACGAGGCATAGTAATAACTATGCCGAGAAAATTTCTGAAGTCTTGCAGTCGAAGTTATGAAATTGCAACAGAAAAAAGGCTTTTAAGTCAGTCTCCCTAAGACTCCACAGAACTCTTATATACCTTATAATACTACGACACCTTGGTTACTATGTCAAGTACCTCACCACTAACTACGTTGCTCCTTCTTTAGCCTATGAATATTACTCCCCATGTTAGTAATTGTCAATAAATTTTTAGTCCACAGACTCTAGCCTACCTTGGCGTTGTAAAAGCTCTTGGATATCCGATACCCAGATTACCGGCTACATCCACAGATTTGGCCCAAACATTGTAATACGTTCCTGGAGTCAAACCATTAATATTGACTACATGCTGAGTGGTAAAAGATGGGTCTACAATAAAGTTATTCCCGCATCTTATATAAGATGTACACACCTCAATCTGAGTATCCGCCGGTTCGTTGGTTGTCCAGGTTAGAGTGGCGCTAGTTTGAGTTAAATTAGATACAGCCACAAGCGAAACATAAGGCGCGGTGACATCTGGAGGAGGAACAACATAAACAGTTATTGGAGCAGAGCGGGTAGCATTTCCACCGTTATCGGTAGCGATCGCATACAAGGTATGGGCACCGGGAGTGAGATTATAAGTATTGATATATGTTAAATAAGGCAAAGTGGAATCCTCAAAACCAATCTGAATTCCACCATCACGATAGAAAGTGACACTATGTACTCCAATGTTATCGGAAGCATTAGCAGAAACTCCGACCGTATATCCTACAACATTAGCTCCATCAGCAGGCGCAGTCATGGAAACAGTAGGCGGGATAGTATCGGAGGTTGAAGGAGTGTAGAAACTCTTGGGATACGAGGCGGCAACATTTCCAGCAGCATCTTTGGACTTAGGCCAGATGTTGTAAAATGTCCCGGGATTTAAACCATTAACAACCGCGACATGCTGAGTGGTCATTGTCGAGCTCAAAGGAGTAACAGTGCCGCACTCAATATATGAAGTGCAATATTCAGCCTGAGTATCGGCCAGCTCATTGGTGGTCCAGGATATTGTAACACCGGTTGAATTAATATTTGATAAAGCAACCAACGAAATGAAGGGCGGGGTTGTGTCAGATGACGTAACGACATAAACAGTGATCGGCGCTGAGCGGGTACTGTTTCGGGCTGCGTCGGTAGCAATCGCATACAAAGTATGGGCGCCGGGAGTGAGATTATAAGTATTAATGTATGCTAGATAAGGCAACGTGGAATCTTCAAAACCAATCTGAATTCCGTTATCACGATAAAATGTTACACTATGGACTCCGATATTATCAGATGCGTTAGCAGATACGCCGACAGTATAACCTCTTACATTTGCGCCATCAGTAGGAGCGGTCATATAAATCGTAGGCGGTATGGTATCGGTGACTGACGGAGTATAGAAACTCTTCGGATAAGATGCTGCAATATTACCGGCTGCATCCTTGGATAACGGCCAGACATTATAAAATGTGCCGGGGCTCATGCCGATAATATTAACTACATGCTGAGTGCTCATAGTTGAGTCCAAAGGAGTTCTGACACCGCACCTGATATATGACAGACAGAACTCAACCTGAGTGTCGGCAGGTTCATTAGTAGACCAGGTCATAGTAGCCCCCGTTGAGGTAATGTTGGATACGGATAATAATGAAATATAGGGAGGCGTGATATCTCCAGTAATCGGCGTAGTGGTCGGACTGGGATTAAAAACATAGGCCGAGGCAAGGCTTGGAGCTAAAATAACGAGGGATAGGCCTACGATAGCAGCTAACGTCTTTGTTCTGAGAAGTATCATTTTATATTTTTTAATATTTAAATTTGTTTCTTGATTCTAACATATTATAGTTATTTTGTCAATTCAATCGTAGCAGCTCAATTGCTTAGGTCATTATTATACAACAGACACCCGCCAAAATACAAGCATTCCCGTCCAAAATCATAAAGCTGAGTCTTAATGCTCAGCTTTATGATTTTGGACGCCAGCCTAGAAGATTAGGGCAGTACCGGATTAGCGAATTTAGCCAGAGCTTCATCGCTCAATCTTGTAATAGTCTCTTTCACCTTATAAGGATCCGCGATATCATCCATTACAAATTCCTCCATAGTCCCGGCACTCTGAACTCTTATCTCACCAAATTTTAAGACAGACCTGATAATCCCCTTCACGGTAACAGTTATATCTTGGACTTTTTCTAAACGCAAAGTAGAAACTTCCCGGTTAAAAAATCCGTTCTGCTTAATATCAACTACCCTTTTATCGGTCACCACCCAGACATCAAGATAATAACTCATCCAGAACTTACAAAATAAAATCCACACAAA
>CAYSDF010000045.1:0-6361 GCA_964429675.1 uncultured Candidatus Saccharibacteria bacterium | reverse complement strand
GATCTGGCCCATTCTGACTCACAACGCGCAGAGAGGTTATGTTGAGTTAGGGGGCTGGCCCCGCCAAGGCGGGACTTTTAATTTACCTGAAAACGTGGTAGAATATGTTAATAAAATGCCGGTATTTAAAGCCAAGAATAAAGATTTTTTTAAAAAATGGTCGCCTGAAATGGCATATGTTTTAGGATTTTTTGCGGCAGACGGGAATATGATCAGAAATAATAGAGGAGCCCACTTTATTGCGTTTTATAGTACTGATCTAGATATTATAGAGAAAATTAAGTTCTGCCTAGAATCAGATCATAAAATATATGCTAAAAATAAGAACTTAGTTAATAAAAACTGGAAAAGAGCTTATCAGATACAAATTGGTAGTAAGACTATTTTTAAGGATCTTATAAGGTTGGGTCTTGTGCCGAATAAAAGCCTTATTTTAAAAATGCCCAAAGTACCTCATGATTTTATGAGCCATTTTTTAAGAGGTTATTTTGATGGCGATGGACATGTTTCAGTTTCGGAATATCAACAGAAAAATCGTAAAAATAAAAGTAAAATTATTATAACCGGCTTTACTTCTGGAAGTAGAGAATTTTTGGAAGGGCTGTGGCACAAATTAAAAGATGGCGGCATTATTAAAGGAGGAACACTATTCCATACTCAGGGATATAGATTGAGTTTTTCTGCTAACGATAGCCTTCGGTTATATAATTTCATGTATCAAAATAGCGGAAATTTGTATTTAAAGAGAAAAAAGGTTATATTTGAGAATCATTTTAATAACTTGTTGGGGACGTAGCTCAATTGGTTAGAGCGCTGCCCTGTAGATTACTGCAGCTCTTGAGGGAAACTTCAAGATGAACACTTCGGGATAACGGTGAAGCCCCTCCAATATTTGGGAGGTAATACCGTGGGAACCCCGTCAAATCGGGGGCGCCGTAGAGACTAGATACCGAAGCGCCTAAAATTTTAAATTATGGCGAAGATATAGTCCACGCTGGTACGAAAGTACTGGATAAGTGCACGGCAGAGGTCGCGGGTTCGAATCCCGTCGTCCCCGCATCAATAAATTAACCCCGCCAAACGGGGTTAATTTATTGTGTGAGGGACGGAGCGAGACAACTGCTTGTCTCGCGTCCGGACTCGAAAGTCGGAGCGATGCAACTTTCGCAATGGGTCAAGGCGAAGGTTCACAGGAGGAACTTCCTGGGAATCGCCTCCGAAAGTTGCCGCGAGACTGGGACTTGAAGCTGAATTTTCGGAAGAAAATTCAAGCTGAAAGCGAGTCCCGTCGTCCCCATAACTTTTATTGTAAAATAAAAAACTTGTGATATAATAATCTCGCTTAGATTTTTGACAAGGGGAAGTTATGGCATCAGTCATCAGAGAAGGCGGTAGGGAACCAATTGTCGTGAACAGCTGGCAAAGCGCAGTAAAAAGCTGCCTACTGGACCGCATTTATCATAACGCTAATGTCGCTGACTTGTATTACGAAGTTGAAAGTCGTCTAGATCACAATTATATTCAAAAAGAATATCATCACAAAGTTACCAGGGAAGATGTGGATACTATGGTAAAAGAAATGTTTCGTGATGGCTGGATAGAGGCCAATGGTTTCAAATGTGAATGCTGTAGACTGAGGGTTTTTAGCTCCGAAGAAATTCTTAAACATGCATGGCGCTTCGTGCTTACTGAAAAAGGTTACGAAAAAGTCCATGAACACATTTTTCCATAGTGCGGCAACCCCGCACTTTTTTATTTGCCCCTAATTCTCCGAATTGATATCATAAGACATGCCTCGTTTATATATTTTAATAAGCACCCTGGTTACTATTCTATTCGGCATAGGTTTAGGTATTATCGCTACAAGTTTTGACCCGTATCAAGCCAGTTTTTTAATAAAGTCCCTGTTCCTGGCCTCGTTGATAATGTTTACCACGTGTTTTATTTTAACTCTATCTATGATAATAAAGATCTTAAGAAGACATGAAGACTAATCAAATCACAATAAATTCCGAAGGAGAGAAAATGCTTAGGAAGCAGCTGGAAGCTAGGCATGACCCCGAGAGTGAGAGGATGAAGAGATTTTTAAACATGCCAGATTTGTCGCGCACGCCCGGCAGCCCGATTTATGAAGTGGTTCAACGAGTCCTTGCCCTGCCCGACTTTAAGGGATTCGACGTTATTAAAGTGCCCGAAATTGTGCCGGCGGATATCAGTTTTGATCTATTTGATTTTCCCACTGATCACCCGGCTCGTTCAAAATCTGATACCTATTACGTGGATGACAATCATATTCTGCGCACCCATACGACAGTAATGTGGTACTACTATTTGCAAGATCCGGAGGTTAAAAAGCGCATGGCCGCTGGCGAGCCGGTCGGTTGTTTTTGCTTCGGCAAGGTGTATCGTAAGGATGAGATTGATCGCCACCACATGAATGTATTCCATCAGATAGACGGCTGGTATTTAGCGCCAAAAGATAAAAAAATAATCGGATTGAAAGATTTGGAGCATGCATTACGGGGAATTGCCCGGGCGGTTTTCGGCCCTGATATTCCGTTAAAAATATTTCCCGACACTTTTCCCTATACTGACCCATCACTTCAAATGGAGATAGAGAAAAATGGCGCATGGCTGGAGGTTCTAGGAAGTGGCGTAGTGAAGGGGAGTGTGTTAGAAAAATTTGGCGTCGATTCATCAAAATGGAACGGCTGGGCATTCGGTCCTGGGATCGAGCGACTAGCGATGGTCAGTATGGAGTTGCCTGATATTCGGTTACTGTGGTCCGATGACCAGAGAGTTAAGAAGCAACTAAAATTGGGCAATAAATTCAAGGAGGTTTCAAAGTTCCCGCCTATTACCAGAGATATTTCTTTTGTCGTAGATAAAAGCTTTGTGCCTAATAATTATTTTGATCTCATCCGCGACATGGGAGGGGATTTGGTTGAGCAGGTTGAGCTTCTGGATAAATATGAGAATGTTGATAAATTTGGCAAAGACAAAATCAGCTATACCTATCGCATCGTCTATCGCTCCAACGAGCGCACTCTTACCACTGAAGAGATAGACCCAATTCAGGCCAAAATCTACTCTGAAACTGCCAAGCAATTTAAGGCAGAATTGCGCTAAAAATTAACCACAAATTTGGGTTGCTTTAAGGGCTGCCAAATGCTATAATTAAGATAGTTAAATAGTCCCGCCAAGGCGGGATACTAGTTTGAAATATGGCTGAAAAAGAGGTTAAAAAATCAGATTATACAGCTAAAGATATCCAGGTCCTGGAGGGTCTTGAGCCGGTCAGGAAGCGACCGGGAATGTATATCGGTTCTACGGGCATAGATGGACTCCACCACTTAATATGGGAGGTCTTTGATAATTCTTTAGATGAAGCTATGGCTGGTTATGCCAGGAACATAGAAGTTGTTTTGATGCCTGACAACAAAGTAAGAGTGACTGATGACGGCCGAGGTATCCCCACGGATCTCCATCCTAAACTGAAGAAGTCAGCCTTAGAATTAGCGGCCACGACTCTCCACGCCGGCGGTAAGTTTGATTCCGGTGCTTATAAAGTTTCGGGCGGTTTGCACGGCGTCGGATTGTCTGTAGTAAATGCTCTTTCAACTTGGATGAGGGCTGAGGTTCATCGAAAGCCGGATATCTTTGTCCAAGAATACAAAATAGGAAAGCCCACTGGCCCTGTTAAAAAAGTCGGCAAGACCAATAAGACGGGAACCATAATAACTTTCCAGTTTGATCCCACTATTTTCAAAGATGTTAATTACGATTTGGTAACTATTCTAAATCATCTTCGCCAGCAGGCTTATTTGACCAAGGGAGTTAAGATAGTAGTCAAAGATGAGCGAAATCCCGTAAAGTACACCAGCAAAAGAACCAACAAAGAAGTCTCAACTTCAAACGACTATACTTTTTATTTTGAAGGAGGCATCAGCTCTTATGTCGCCTTTTTAAATCACGGTCAGGAACCAAAACACAAAAATATTTTCTATGTTGGCAAAGATCAGAATGGCATTTTTGTCGAAGTAGCGATGCAATATGCAGAAGAGCTCACTAATCGGGAGCTGGCCTTTGCTAACAACGTACATACTACCGAAGGCGGTACTCATATTACAGGGTTTCGATCTTCTATTACCAGAGTGCTAAACGACTATGCCCGCAAGAACGGATTCTTAAAAGAAAAAGAGGACAATCTTTCCGGTGAAGATGCTCGGGAAGGATTAACAGTAATAGTCTCTGTTAAATTGAAAGAACCTCAGTTCGAAGGTCAGACTAAGGCTAAACTTGGTACACCTGAGGCCCGTGCTGCTGTGGAAACGGTAATGAATGTTGAATTTGCTGATTGGCTCGAGAGAAATCCAAATGATGCCAGATCCATCATGGATAAGGTGATTCTTGCTTCTAAGGCCCGTATGGCAGCTAAGGCGGCCAGAGAGACGGTATTGAGAAAGGGAGCATTGGAAGGCATGACCTTGCCTGGTAAGCTGGCTGACTGCTCAAGCCGCGATCCATCGGAATCAGAACTCTTTGTCGTAGAGGGAGATAGCGCCGGCGGTAGTTCTAAAATGGGCCGTGATCGTAGAACTCAGGCGATATTGCCTTTGCGCGGTAAGATTCTAAATGTTGAAAAGGCTCGCGTCGATAAAATGCTTGTTTCTGAACAAATCCGCAACCTTATCATTGCCATGGGCACAGCTATTGCCGAAGAGTTTGATTTAACTAAACTCCGCTACCACAAAATAATAATTATGACTGATGCCGACGTTGATGGCGCTCACATACGTACCTTGCTTCTGACACTATTCTACCGCTATTTCCCACAAATTATTGCCGGGGGCCATTTATATATCGCCCAGCCGCCTTTATATAAAGTTTCAAAGGGAGGCAAGGCTACTTATGCTTATAGCGACACTGAGAAAGAAAAAGTAATTGCCGAATTCAGAAAAGATGCAGGTATAGCAAGCAAAGAAAAGAAAACAAAAGTGTCAGGCAAAAAATCGGGTAAGGGAAGTGACTGGGAAGTAACTGCCCTAGATGGTTCTTCTGCTGGCGGAGAAGAACAGGGCGAAGCTTCTGTGGGTGTTGCCGAGGGAGATATTAAGATAGCTGGTGTCTCAATTCAGCGCTACAAGGGTTTGGGAGAAATGAATCCCGATCAATTATGGGAGACTACATTAGATCCTCAGCAAAGGATGCTGCTTCAGGTTAATGTTGAAGACGCTCAGGCGGCCGACAAGATATTCGATATTTTAATGGGTGCGGAAGTGATGCCTCGCCGAAAATTCATCCAGACCCACGCCAAATCGGTCTCAAATCTGGATATTTAAGTCCATGTTGACTTTTATGAAGTAGGGGAGTAAGATATAAATTATATACGCCCGAGGGCGTTTTAAAGTGGCAACAGAGACCCCAAACATTAATAACTGGATTAAATCCCGCCAGGGCGGGATCCAGTTACCAGTAAAGTTATAATAAAGAAGCAAATTTCTCGAAAGCAGCGGCCCGGGACTTCTTTATTACAACTTTACCTTTAATGTTTGTGGGCCCTCTCCGCACATGGATAAATTAATCAACTTTCTAAAAGACGTTAAAGTAGAATTATCCAAGGTAAATTGGCCTACCAGAAATCAGACCATCCAATACACTATTGTAGTTGTAGGCCTTAGCTTGTTTCTAGCTGCTTTCTTGGGATTAGCTGATTTCGGACTAGAGACCGCATTAACCAAATTTTTAGTACGATAATAAATGCCAAAACAAGTAACAACCGGTGAGCGGCAGTGGTATGCTATCCATACTTATTCAGGCTATGAGGATAATGTCACTCGCAATTTAAAGCAGAGAGTTGAGTCTCTTGGATTTGAAGATAAGATTTTTAACGTCCTTGTTCCAAAAGAGAAAAAGATAAGGATAAAAGGCGGCAAAAGAGAAGTTATTGAAGAGAAGATTTACCCCGGATATGTTCTAGTAGAAATGATAGTTGATGATGATTCTTGGTATGTAGTGAGAAATACACCAAACGTAACAGGATTTATCGGAGCCGGTACTATCCCGACACCGTTATCTTCCGCCGAGATAGATATTCTGATGAAGAGAATGGGAGTTGAGGAGCCCAAGTATAAGATTGATGTGGAAGTAGGAGATAGAGTTAAGATTACTGACGGACCTTTCAAGGACTTTGATGGCAAGGTTTCAGAGATTGACATGGAGCGAGGAAGAGTTAAGGTGTTAGTGACGATATTCGGTCGTGAGACACCAGTTGAACTGGATTTCTTGCAGATTAAGAAAATATAACCACGACGGGGTCCTGTCACCGCTTTACCCCATAAATACTCAGATTACTTCCGTC
>CAYSDF010000044.1:0-6666 GCA_964429675.1 uncultured Candidatus Saccharibacteria bacterium | reverse complement strand
AGTCTTACTTATCCCGCCCTTCTTCAGATAAGTAATCTAGTCAAAATCTCTGAAGTTCTGAGGTTTTTTAAGAGTTCCGGCGATGGCCAGTTGATCGCCAAAATTATATCTTTCAGAAGTATCGGTGGTCACCAAGACCTTCTCATTTATTTCAATTGCACGATCGTTAACGACGACTTTTCTAGCCTCAAAAGTAAAATTCGTTCTACCTGCGGATATATCTGGCTCTCCGCCAACATAACCAATCAGCTGAATTGGACCAGTGATATTTTTACTAAATTCCTCTAAAATACTACTTTCTAAATTAAAACTATTAAACCTAAAAACTCCAAAAATAAAAGATATTATTAAAAATCCGATGAGAATCCCAATTTTTTTATTTAAGACAGCCTTTTTAGATTTAGAAGTTGATTTATGATAGGCGGCAATAGCGATTACCGACATGGCACCGATAATCAGGGCTAGCATCCAGCTTACAGATATAAACCAAAAAGAACCTACAAAAACTCCACCTATGAAAGACGCCAGAAGATACAAGAAGACCTGAGATTTGTGCATCCAGAGACTCTAGCAAAATATGCCAAAAAGAAAAGGAGGATCACCTCCTTTTCTTTTTACCTTATTCATATTTAATGAATTTGGCTTCTACATCTAGTATCACACTTGCTAGCTTTGGCATTTCGTCGCCTTCGCTCCTCAATTACACACTCCCGTGGTGGCAAAGCAGTTGGGGCACGAATAGCAGGACCCGGCCCTTATCATCAGCGTTCCACAATTGGCACAGCCCGGAGCGCTTGCCTCACCAATGTCTTTGCTGGGCAGATTTATACTGGCATTAACTTTATCGCCGTATTGATAAGAATTATTCGTCACCGCTAAAGTTGCTTCTGATTTAGGCTGCTCTACAGTTTCCGAATCAGAGTCGCCATATGAATGTCCGGGCCCAAAAATTTCTTCTTTATCCTCGGAACCCAGATACTTCATTCCTAAATATCTGAATATATAATCCACAACTGATTTAGCAGTTGGAACTTGGGGATTATTAGTAAATCCTGCCGGATCAAATCTCATATCCTTGAATTTCTTAACAAGAGTCTTAAGGGGTACTCCTGATTGAAGACACATGGAAATCAGTGTAGCAATCGTATCAAATAATCCCGAAATAGTGCTCCCCTCTTTAGCAGTAGTAATAAAGGTTTCTCCAGGCTTTCCGGTGTCGGGATATAATCCAACCGTAAGATAACTTTCGTATCCACCTATCGAGAATTTGTGTGTCACCGATGGTCTTTCATCTGGCAATTTAATCCTGGTATAACCATTCACCTTCTCTATGAGACTTGCGCTAGCCCCGTGGTCACCTTGTGTCTTTACGGGGTTATCTTTCGATACATTTAATGGCTGGATTGATTTTGATCCATCCCGATAAATAGCTATGGCCTTAAGACCTAACTTCCAACCCTGAATAAAAACTTCATCAACATCTTTTACGGTTGCATCGTTGGGCAAATTGACCGTCTTTGAAATCGCCCCGGATATAAAAGGCTGAGCAGCAGCCATCATTCTGACGTGGCCCATGTAATGAATGCTTCTTTTGCCTTGCTGAGCCTTGAAAGAACAATCAAACACCGGAAGATCTTCTTCGAGAATATGCGGAGCGCCCTCTATCGTTTCTTTATCGATTAGATAGGCGGAAATATCTTTTATCTGATCTTCTGTATAACCAAGCCTCATGAGAGCAATCGGAACCTGATTATTTACCAACTTCAAAACTCCTCCGCCGACAAGTTTCTTGTATTTTATCAATGCCAATTCCGGCTCAATACCTGTTGTGTCGCAATCCATGAGAAAAGCAATTGTTCCAGTTGGAGCAAGGACCGTAACTTGGGAGTTTCTTATTCCGAATTTCTTGCCTAAATTAAGCGCATCATTCCATACCAGCCTTGCATAGCTAAGAAGATATTCGTCATAAGGTCCAAACTTAACCGATTTGTGATACAGCTTTTCTGCTTCATCCAAGTGCTTAGCAATAACTCCCAGCATAGGCTCCTTGTTTTTTTCAAAACCGTTAAACGGGCCCTTTATGTCTGAAATGAGAGCTGACATACGATATGCTTCACCACACAAGAGTGATGTGATCTGACCGGCTAGAATGCGGCCGCCTTCAGAATCATAAGGTAGTCCCAAGAACATCAACAGAGAGCCAAGATTTGCATATCCCAAGCCAAGCTGTCGGTAATCTTTGGCATTTTTTGTAATATTAGGCGTAGGATATGAAGAATTATCAACGATAATGTCCTGAGCTAATGTCATAGTGTCCACTACTTTCCTGAATAAATCAGCATTGAAATTACCGTCATCCTGGGCGAATTTTAGTAAATTGAGCGAGGCCAAGTTGCAGGCGCTATTATCCAAGTGCATATACTCAGAGCAAGGATTAGATGCATTTATTCTTCCGGTGTTTGAACAAGTGTGCCAATTATTTATCGTTGTATCATACTGCATACCAGGATCGGCGCTATGCCAAGCAGCATCAGAAATCCAGTTTAAAACTTCGCGGGCCGGTAATCTCTCGATGATCTTGCCGTTGGTAACGCCTTTTAGTTCCCACATCTCATCATTTTCTACAGCTTTCATGAAATCATCGGTAACTCTAACCGAGTTATTTGCGTTCTGGTATGGAAGTAGTGTATAGGGATTAAAAATTTCAGCCTCAATTGAATCCTTGATTCCGCTAAGTTCCAAAGCCTTAGTCATATCCTCGATTATTTTCTTGCAGTAAATAAAATTCTTAATATCCGGATGATCAGCATTTAGAATAACCATCTTAGCCGCTCTTCGGGTGGTTCCTCCTGACCTTATGGAATTAGCAACTCCATCTGCGCCTTTCATGAATGAAACCGGTCCGGAAGAAAATCCTCCCTTAGACAACGGCTCCTTGGAAGACCTAAGTTTTGATAAATTAGTACCAGATCCAGATCCATACTTAAATATCCATCCCTCGTCACGATACCAATCAAGAATTGATTGCATGTTATCCTCTACAGCCAAGATAAAGCAGGCCGAGCATTGAGGCGTTGCATGAACTCCGACATTAAACCAAACTGGGCTATTGAAAGCGGCATATTGATTAATCAGAATCCACTTGAGATCATTAGTGAAATTATGAGAATCTTCTTCCGATGCAAAATAACCGTCTTTTAATCCCCAGCCGCCGATAGTCATAGCAACCCTATCGATCATCTGCTTAGCACTATACTCCCTATCCGGCGTATTGAGCTGGCCGCGAAAGTACTTGGAAGCCACTATGTCTGTGGCTGTCTGAGTCCAGAAACTGGGCACCTCGACATTATTTTGCTCAAAGACAACTGCTCCATCACCTTTCATAATCTTGGCGGTTCTTATCTCCCATTCTATCTGGTCATAGGGATTACCCTTAGAGAACAAAGGGCTCCACACGAAACCGCTTTTTAATTTACCGTTTCCATAAGAGACATCCTTCCCGTTGCCACTAGTAGCTTCATCGAGATCCGTATATTCGACTGTATTTAATTTTCTGTAGGTTGAAGTGCCATTCATGTTGGTTATTTAATTCCCTACCCCGCCCCAATCTTGTCCGCTGACCGCCATTAAGAAAGGGGGCGGGATTGGGGGCGGGGTCAGAATTTATTGCTAATATGACTTCACATAAAATGCTCGTCATCTTAGATAAATTCTGACAAATAATCCCGCCAGGGCGGGATCGATACTGCCCATAAAGAAGTTTTAAGCCCACCCGTCAGAGGCGAGGCTCGCTCCTTAAGAAAGAAGCGGCCCGCTTAAAGGCGGGATTAATTCAACTTAAATCTATTTTAAAAACTACTCTCATTAACTATATTTTAATTCTTTGGAAATAATTTTTCAAGACCAAAAATTGTTGATAAGTGGAGTTATATGTGATAAATCCGCCTTTATGGCGGATTTATTTTTTAATTAAACAGGGCACAACAGAAGTTTTTATTTCATTTTTCTACGAATAAAGGCGGGCCGCCTTTTAGGCGAGCCTCGCCCTCTTCTACTTCATCTTTCTTCTGATGAAGGCGGGTATATCAAACTCCTCTTCATTAACCGACGAATCAACAAATTCTTTGATTTCTTTTTGCGATGCAGATCCATTTCCGTTGCTATAGCCATTGCCCGAATAACTGCTCCCGTTTCCATTGCCATTAGAACTAGCAATGCCTGCCATTTTCCTTGGATCAACTCCATTATCAAAAAGGTTGGGTCTTTGAGCAGGCGCTAGTCCCGCTAATCCAGGCCTTGATTGTGCTGGATGGCCATTAGTAAAGCCTGTTGCCACAACTGTTATTTTGATCTCACCTTTCTTTAATTTATCATCCAAAACCGCACCAAATATAACTTTTGCATCCGGATCAATATGCTCAGTGACTATCCTAGCTGCCTCGTTTATTTCTGCCATCGCCAAGTCAGTTCCTCCTGAAACATTCAGTAATACGCCCTTGGCGCCATCAATAGAAACCTCAAGTAGCGGAGAATTAATGGCCATCTTGGCTGCTTCTATCGCTCTGTCTTCCCCGCTTGATCGGCCTATGCCCATTAAAGCAGAGCCTGAATTGGCCATGACCGCTTTAACATCTGCAAAGTCAACATTTATAATACCGGGAATAGTAATTAAATCAGAAATTCCCTGAACGCCCTGCCGTAAAACATCGTCAACGATAGCGAAAGATTCCAAGAGCGGAGTCTTGCGGTCTATTATAGATAAAAGGCGGTCATTCGGAATAGTTATCAATGCATCAACCTTCTCCCTTAAAATATGCCAGCCGTCTTCAGAAATTCTAGATCTTTGAGCTCCTTCGAAACTAAATGGCTTAGTAACAACGGCCACCGTCAAAGCTCCGAGGTCTCTTGCGATATCAGCAATAATAGGAGCGGCACCAGTTCCAGTTCCGCCACCAAGACCACAAGTGATAAAAACCATATCTGCGCCCTTTAATGCCGTTTGAATTTCTTCTTTAGTATCTTCTGCCGCTTGTCTGCCAACTTCTGGGTTCATTCCCGCGCCAAGACCCTTGGTTAAGCTTTTACCGATATGTATCTTGGTCGGGGCATTGGTATTATGTAGTGCCTGAGCGTCAGTATTAACCGCAATAAACTCGACGCCATGTATTCTGGCTTCGATCATCCTTGCTAGCGCATTACCTCCGGCGCCACCACAGCCAATAACTTTAATCCTGGCGAATGTTTCAAATGCTGGTTTAATTTGAGCCATAGTCGTATTAATATTTAACTTCCTCTACCCCGTATTATCACAAAGGAAATGATCCCACAATAGATTGATACTGTGGATAAAGTGTTTATAATAAAGATCACCAGAGATTCCGCTAGGGAAGAAAATTCTTGAGCCACTCTTTTACTTTCTTGAAAGAATCGTTACCCCCTATCGAGGAGCTACTCTTTGCCTTTGATCCACCCAGCTCATTCTCTACCCCCCACATAACTAAACCTATCGCTACGGCATAAGACGGGTCATCCACTACATCGGCGATACCGCCTACATTAAGAGCCTTAGCCATTCTGACGGGCAACTTGAACTTTTCTTTCGCCAGCATAGCTATTCCGGGAAGATTGGATCCCCCACCACTTAAAACTATGCCTGCCGGCAACAATCCCCTTCGCTGGATCTTTTTAAGTTCATTGCCGACGACATCAAACAATTCCTGAACCCTGGCATCTATTGCCCGCACTAATTGCTTTTTAGGTATCACAAAATTTTCTTCGCCTATAAGCTTTGACAGGTCGACTGCATCTCTTTTTCTTAAATCTTCCGTATCTAAAGTTGAACCATGTTCGATCTTAACTCTCTCGGCGACATCAATAGATGTCCTTAATAAAACAGCAAGATCATTGGTGATATGCTTTGATCCTATTGGCAATACTGAGCTATGAAGAAGGTCAGACTCTTCAAAAACAGTCAGGCTTGAAGTCCCGCCGCCAAAATCAAGATTTATAACTCCGTATTCTTTCTGATTTTTATCCAAAATTGCCAGGGAAGAGGCTAAAGGAGAATAAACAAGACCAGTGACTTCTATGCCGTTAGCATTCACGCATTTTGCTACATTCCTTAAATATGGAGATAAGCCGTCTATGATAAGTACGTCAGCCTCAAGCCTGACTCCTTTCATTCCTATAGGATTTTTAACATATTCTACTCCGTCAACTATATAATTGCGCGGTATTACATGAATTATCTCACGGTTAGCGGGCAAGCTCACAACAGAAGCAGCCTGAAGAACTCTGTCTATATCGTTTTGTGATATTTCATTATCAGCCCTTGAAACGGCAATCACCCCACGGGAAACTTGGGTTTTTATATGGAGTCCATTAATTCCCAGGTAGGCACGCTTGATGGAGATCCCTGCCATCGCCTCAGCCCTCTGGACTGCGGCATGGACGTTCTCTATCGTTTCCTCCATGTCTACCACCATCCCCCTGCGTAAACCGTTAGAAGTAGCACTACCGGCACCTAAAATTTCGGGCACCAAATTATCACTATTAAATTTAGCAATTACTACTTTAACTTGAGAGTTTCCTATATCGATACCTGAGATAATATACGGTCGGGCCATTCAGAAATTGATCTAATTAACCTAATTGACCTAATTTCTA
>CAYSDF010000043.1:0-6837 GCA_964429675.1 uncultured Candidatus Saccharibacteria bacterium | reverse complement strand
TAAAAATAAAATCCCTAGCATCGCGCTAGAGATTTATGTTGAGTTAGGGGGCTATCTTCTCCAAGATTCTACCTGCGAAGCTGAAGAAAGCTTAATTAAATACTTTTTAGGATTTTTTAGAAATATTTCCTGAGCTTCCTTTAAAGATTTTGCGCCCAGATAACTTATCGTTGAGGCCAAGTGGCCTACCATTTCCTGAATAATGGGAATCACAGGGCCTTTATACTCAACCTTCTTTTCCATTCCTTCAGGACTTATCCTTGAAGAAGTCTCGTAAGGATCGTTATCAGACTCGGATACCAACTTTTCGTACATAGCCTCACGTGAAGCCATACCCCGAAAACTCTTAACTTTCTTCCCATCGGCATCTGGCCAGACATGACCCGGAGATTCATCTGTTCCGGCAAACATCCCGCCGATCATACAAGACGAGGAGCCCAGCAATAGAGCCAGGGCAAGATGACCATGTCTTTTCATGCCACCGTCAGCAATGATAGGTATTCCGGCAACACGAGCACAATCATATATTGCTTGGGCTTGAGGCACTCCGACATTAGTCGATATCCTTGTAGTGCAGGCGGAACCAGGTCCCAATCCGATCTTTAGACCATTAGCGCCTAATTTCTGAAATACTCTCACCGCTTCCGGCAAAACTATATTCCCGACAACAAGCTCTGCATCCGGAAACCTTTTCCTGAAAGCAATCACTGATTTCTTGCCGACAATTGACTGGGCATTGGCAATGTCGATTACAATGACATCGGACCCTGCTTTTATAAGCTCGGCTGATCTTTCAAGGTAATCCCCCGTTGCCCCAATGGCTGCTCCAACAACTAACTGGCCTTTTGAATCTTTATTAGCAAGAGGATATTTCTCAAGATTCTCTATGTCTTTGGCGGTAATTAGGCCCAATAACTTTCCACGCTTATCAATAATCGGCAATTTTTCCAACCGATGGTGGTCAAGAATCTTTTTCGCTTTAGAAAAAGTAACCTTGGAATCAGTGCTAATAAGTGAGCCGACAGGCTTCATCCGCTCTGAAACTAGTATATCGTTTGAGCAGAATCTAATATCCCTTGAGCCCAGAAGACCCAAAAGGTGGCCCTCTTTATCTAAAACTACTAGACAACCGACATTTTCCTTCTGCATAATCTGACGAGCTTCACCAATAGTACTACCCTTAGAAATGTTGTAGGGCTGCTCGATAATAAAGTTCTCCTCTCTCTTAACTTCTCTGATTTTCTGGACTTCTTCTTCAATGCTCAGATAACGATGTACGATGCCTATCCCGCCCTGCTTAGCGACGGCTACAGCCATTTTAGAACCGGTCACTGTATCCATATTTGCTGAAACAAAAGGAATATTCAGGCTTATATTTTCAGAGAATTTAGTTTCAAGAGGAACATCTTTACGACTGGTAATCACCCCCCAGCCAGGTCCATTTAGAAAATCATCGAAAGTAAGACCTCTAAGCTGCTGTAAAAGCCAACGATCCTTCTTAGATCTCATAGTATCCTTTATGTAAAAGGTCAACTGAGTATTAATAACACAAAAATTAGTTCTTGAAAACGACCATCCCGCCCCGCCAAATCTTTAGAAGAGTTGGCTTATTTAAAAAGTAATTATTTCCCTTCCAGCGAGAGTCCGGATCTTGGATATGATAGCCACTAATAATCCGGCCTTTTTTCTTTATGCCTCTCACGATAATCATGTGGCTGCCTTTTCCAGTTTGAGAATTGATAGAGATAATGACTGGCAGGCCTTTGTCGATTTGGCGATTTATTATATTGAGCCCTTTTTCTTTCTCAGTTAATTTATAAAAAAATATCTTCTGATAATCCATGGTGATTCCGTATTTGGCCGCAAGATCTACCAGAGCTTTGTGCTTAAAACCTACGTTTTCTAGATAGCCGTCATTAGCTAAAACTTTTTTAACTAGCTCCATTATAGGTACTTCTAAATATTTAGGGTTTTTAAAAGCTAACATCATTTTCAGGCAACAAATGGCGCATGTTCGATGCGCCCATTTCTTATTATGAGTATCCCGCCCCTGGTCAATCAAGGGAAGTTCAATGATGATGTTATTAATCATTATCTAAATTAGGGTGCCAGTAAATATTTTCTACTTTACGGGTGTCGTTATAGGTATAGTGGTGCTTGTGCGGAAATCCGGTTCCCCGAGAATCATTGCTTACAGCTTTATCATTACCCATATAAAATCCTATGTGGCTGTGCATTTTGCCGTTATGTCCCATTTTCTTTTCCCAGACCAAAACCGCTCCCGGTTTTGGTTCTTTAATCTCATACCAACCGCTTTTAATCATGTCGTCCTGAGTTGAGACTACAGTCGCATGAACTCCATGAATCCAATTGAATAATTCGTTGCACAAAACAAGAATGCTAGAAACAAAAACAGCGCAGGAGTTTTTGCCATCTTCCAGCGAATCTAATTCCTTCCCATCTTTTTCTATATAAAAATTCCTGAACATCCAGTTCTGACCCTTTACCGAATTCTCGATCAACATTAAATAATTTTTATTTTTTAGAAGTTTGATGGTCATATTATTAGCTTAACAAGGGCCGTCCTTGCATGCAAGGACGGCCCTTGTTTCATTTTAAATACTAATCCGCTATGGCGCGACTTCTTTCCAAATAGGAATCGTCCTTCCTACAGAGATACTCTTTGGACTACTTGTGCAGGCATAGCCATCACCATCGGTAGATTTTAGAGTCATTTGGTATATTCCTGAAACTGTATATTGATGGATTGGATTTTGTACATTACTAGTTTGCGCATCACCAAAACTCCATAACCAGCTATTTGGACCAGCTCCTGAAAAACTGGTTCGATCAGTAAAAGTTACGTTTGAATTTACGGCTGGCGCCCCTGGCGAGAACAAGGGATCATGACTTGTTATCTGTTGAATATCGGGCCAGGCGTGAAGAGGAGTTTTCCAGCTAGTATTACCGGCTTGGCATCCTCCCGGAGTATTTGTATTGGTACAAAGACTCATGTTTGTCCAGCCGGATTCACCACCGCCAGAATTCCAGACTTTTACCCTCGCCCAGTAGGTTTGATTGAAGACTAGAGTTGCCTGAGGAATCGTGTATAGGGTCGAGTTTCCGCCAAAACATCCGGTATTTAATGGACATGTATCAACTACTATACTGGTAAATCCTGAATTGCTGCTAATTTGAACACGATAACCATTTTGAGGACTTGCGCTCGGATCTGAGTATGTCCAGCCTACGCTTCCTCCAGGTCCGCTTTGGCAGTAATTCGGCTCAGTAAATCCGACGAGGCTCGTGACTGGAATAGTAACTAAACTAAATTTATTATTTGGAAACGTATCTGACCAGCCTCCGGGATTTGTATTCAAATAAGAATTGGTTATGGCTCCTGAAATATCATTATTTGTAGTAGGGCTTGAGAATAGTGTTGTAAATCGAACAACAAAAGTTACTGTTCTGGTATTACCCACATCGGTTACAGCACAAGAATCAAGACGAATATATTGATCGCCTAAACCGGGGAAACCTGCACCGGCATCAAGAATTTCGGCGATACCTCCTCCACAAGAACGACGATCCTTTCCTCCCGGCCAGTCATCATTAAGACTCCAGGCCAAAGATCCACGATAAGCACCGGCATTTGAACCTTGGAGATTTATCTGAGTTTGAACACGAGTAATATTACTGGCTCCAGATTGATCAGAGCCACCCGCAACAATATTATAGTTGGTTGTGTTGTCGGCTAGCACCGAAGAAGAACTAATTGATACATCATTAATAGTGGGCACGGTAGTAACATTGAAAAGATTATTAAACCCATACCAACCGATCGAACTCATACCAATCGAATTGGTAACAAATCCGGAAATACCATTTTGTAAGAATGGCCCGTCAGTAGAAAAGTTCGGTGCAAAATGAACAATATAGGTGGTGGTTGTAGTATTTCCGGACATAGATACCGAACAAGAATCAAGATCAATATAGGAATCGCCAAAGCCAGGATATATAGCAGCATAGCCGGCCTGAGTTCCTCCGCAGAGCCGATCATCTTTATATCCGGCCCAGATATTAGCTGGATACCAAACAATATAGCCTCTATAAATTCCTCCGTTTGGAGAAGTGTTATCATAATTTATTACTGTGTACTGATTATAAATAGCCCGGCCGCCATTGTCAGAAGAAGTCATAACGATATTATATTGGGTTCCATTTGTTTTTACCGTTGGAGAACTGATAGTAATATTATTTACCACAGGAATAGTTGCGACATCAAAAAGATTATTAAATCCATACCAACCAATAGAATTTGTACCAGCAGAATTGGTAACAAACCCAGCAATACCATTTTGCAAAAATGGCCCGTTTGCAGAAAAAATGGGATTAAAATTGACATTAAATGTGGAAGTAGTTTTATTTCCTGACATAGATACTGAACAAGAATCAAGATCTAGATAGGCATCACCAAAACCAGCTATATATACTGCCGCGTAGCCAGTCTGAGTTCCTCCGCAGGCTTTTACGTCTTTATAGGCTGGATTTCCTGTAAAAATATCGGCCGGATACCAAGTTAAATATCCTCGATAAATTCCTCCGTTTGGTGTTATATTGTCATAATTTATTATTGCGTATTGATTATAAATGGCGCGGCCGTCGGGATCCGAGGAAACCATAGTGATGTTGTATTTGGATCCGTCAGTTTTTACCATCGGCGAATCTATGGTTATTAAATCTACAGTGGGTTTAGAACCAGCCCCACTAGGGTCAAACTCGGCATAGACAGTTCGATCTGAATTCATGGCGCTAATAGTACATGTATTTCCGCTTACAGAATCGCAGCCTATCCATCCGCCAAAGAACGATCCCGTCGATGGTGTTTCGGTAAGAGTTACTGCGCTGCCAGTATTAAAAGAAGAAGAACAAGTACCCGTACAATTATTAATCCCAGCTGGACTTGAATTAACAGACCCCGCGCCAGTACCATTTTTTATTACAGTTAAAGTCTTGGCACAGGCTGCATTTGTAGTGCAGGAGGTACTGCAAGCTGCCGGACAAGCACCGTTTGATGCTCCGTTATCGCACACCTCACTGCCTTCTAATATTCCATTGCCACAAACAGCAGCAGCATTAAAGCAATTTCCTCCATAAGTATAATTTGGTCCACCCGGAGATGATTCCCTAGAGCCCTGAGAATTTATTGCTATTACTTTAAAATACCAGTCGGTGTTGACGGCTTGAGTAGTATCCCAGCTGTTTCCAAGACCGCCAATTGTTCCTAGCAGACTCCAACTTCCTGCTACTCCCGGACGAGCCCAAACCTCATAGTAGTCAACGCCCTGGGCGTCTGTCCATTGTAAATGGAAATTACCGCCTCCAGTACATTGAGCAGGTACACTTAGACTAAAAGATCCGGGAGCAGTGGCAAAAACATTTATGTCTCTAGATTCAGTAACCGTTTCTCCGCCGTTCCCTCCCGGACCAAATACATCCATCCATACCCTAGCCGGCCCTCCGGGAGCAATACCGGTACAATTAACGGAGGTGAATCCGCCTGATAGCGGATCAATAGGATTAAAGCTAAATCCATCCGGCCAGTCACAAGTTACTGAACCACTGTAATGAAAGACTGCGGAATTTCCAGGTGCCGGATTTTGAACGTCTGCCCCTGAATTAGGTGGACCCCAGCTAACCGTAAATGACTCTCCGATATTGGGACTGAAATTGGATACATCAAAACTTTGAATCCAGACTCTGCGCCAACTTACCTGTTGTGGAAATAGTTGAACTGTATAGTTATTAGCGTAAATATGAATTTTTAGAAAATTATAATCATTAACATCGGAGAGAGGCACATAGATTGAATTACTGGTGGTACCGACTCCATCGCAAGCGCCGCTACTAGAACAAGAGATAAAAATTTGACAGCGAGTATCTCCTCCCCATGGACCGTTCTGACCAATACAAGCTTCGTACATTAAATTATGAGAAAGGCCGGTCTGCTTATTGGGAACTGCTGTTTGAAACCAGCCATAAAATGCCTGATAATTACTGCCATTTAATCCGATACCACTAGGATAATATGTATAACAGTCGTTATTAAAATTTGGACAATTTACCACAGACCATGGCCCTTCATTTACATTTGACGGGCCAAAGTTGGGACCGGCATAGGCATAGTAAGACGCTCCAGCGAATACTATGCCCAAAAAAATGAGAATAAGCCACTTTACTTTCATAGTATAAATATAACATATTGCTGGAAATTAATTCTAGTTGTTGTGGATAGATTTATCCAACTAAAAGGCGGCTGCACGTAGCAGCCGCCTGTGTGTCGTCCTCCGTTATAAGACGAAGGTCCATCTGAGCTCAACGTCCTTTGACCAGCCGAACGTTCTTAGGTTTATGGCGTCTTGTAGGGTCTTACCATAATAACCCATGAGCCTCATGTACGGAACGCTGTCCGGACCAGAGATATCCCAACCCATAATACATTGCTTGGTCTCGCCGGGTGCCAATGGACTGCCGCACAAAAAGCCACCATTGATCACCGAGTCAGTTCTTCCAGGCTGGCCGGGATTATCATTCGGGCCATTGGAAATTGTAGGTATAATGCCCAGCCATTCTGAGCTGTTGTTGGTAACAGTGACCCTGAGCATCACCCGTTCTCCAACTTTGGCTGTGCCTCCGACCGCCAAGGTGGTGTAGCCGAAGGCTACTGTAGCGCTTCGGTCGCCACCTCCTGCAACAGTCACAGGTGGTATATTCGAGGGCTGTTCGATCGGCGTCGGCATAGTCGGACTGTTTCCGCTTCCACCGCAGCCAACCACA
>CAYSDF010000042.1:0-7011 GCA_964429675.1 uncultured Candidatus Saccharibacteria bacterium | reverse complement strand
CCAAAGAACGACGTATCGGTGTTGTCATTCACCCGATCGATGATGACACCGCCAATATCAACTCCCAGAACTGCTTTCATTTCCTCTCTCCTTGTCTGAAATGGTAAATTATATCATATTTGAGAATGACTAATTATACCACGTTTTAGTAGTGTGTGCAAGTTTTGCGGGGGCACTAGGAATTGAACCCAGATCGACTCTTTTGGAGAGAGTTGTCCTACCGTTGAACGATGCCCCCGTTTAACTAATTCTATATGACGCAGCTCATTTGCTCAAGCTCAAGGCAAAATTGAGCATTAAAATGAGACGTACTTTTAGCTACGGCGAGTTTTAAGCGGAAATTTTAACGCAGAGATTGAGTAAACCCTTTAGGGCTTATTTGGCTAAGGCCCGAGAAGATTTGGGCCAGCCAAAGAAGTGAGCCAGTCATTACCCGGTCATACGGGCTTCTTTATGAGGAGTATGCTTCTTGCACCATTTGCAGAATTTCTTAAATTCTAACTTCCTCTCAACCTTTTTCTTGTTTTTGGAGGTATAATAATTTGCTCTCTTGCAAACAGTGCATTTTAGCCTAAGTAGATTATCCTGAGACATATGATTTAATTAATAATTTTAGCTTAAGAATTGTAACACTAGAATATTTAGAAAGCAAGCGGTCTATTGATTTAATGTCTCGATACTATACAATATGTTTCGTTGGACGCACATTTACAAGGAGCTACATGATAAGTCCGTATTCAGAAAATGATCTGCAAAGAATTAAAGAAGCCCAGAATTATAAGGATCTTCTGGCTGTCGCTATGGATGTTTTAAATGATTTTTATAGAGACAATTTCACGAAGCCGATGGCAATGATTTGCGGCCCGATTTCAACCGGCGGAAAAGGATCAAGGGACGCCAATTTAGTGGTTTTTGACACGGTTATTAAACGGCTCTCTGCCGGCGGTCTGTATATTTTTACCCAAATGCCTTTTGAACGTGATATGAAAAGAATATACGACGCGAATCCGGAATTACAAGGATTGATATTGTTAGAACAATTCTATCTTCCCATATTCAAGTCCGGATATATAAAAATGCTGTGCTTTATGCCAGGCTGGGAGAAGTCGGTTGGTGCTAATTGGGAATATAAACAGGCTCTTAACCTTAATATTCCGAGAATATATCTATCTGATTTTTATACAAACTAAAGCCCCCGAAGGGGCTTTTAAATTGGAGCCGTTGGTCGGGATTGAACCGACGACCTACTCCTTCATGGATACCCATAGTTACCTAAGGGATTAGACTGTATCTTCCCCGCTAAGCGGGGCCCTTGTCAGTCGTTCGAGCGCCTGAAGCGCTACGGTCTTATCCCGCCAAGGCGGGACTTTAACCGTTATTCGGGATTCATCCCGACGTTACCGTCGGGATGGGCAATATTATTTACCATGGAGTTGCTCTACCACTGAGCTACAACGGCAATATTTACTTCTTTTTTAAGTGCTTGAAAAACTCGATCTGCTGCAATCTTTTCTTAGCCTCTTTCTTGGTCTTATAAGTACCCATCTTTCTACCGCTTTCGGCCATTACAATATATTTTGAGCCTTGTTTCTTGATCATAAATCGAAACGCCCTTCGATAAACTCAGGGCACTTCGCCAATCCCAGTTTACACTGAGCTTGTCGAAGTGTGGGGGCGGCAGGTTAGGTCACAACTCTCGGTCTTGCCGTCGCAAGACCTCGGTCGGAGGCGATTCCCATGGAAGTTCCTCCATGTGAACCTTCGCCTTTACGACCCCGCCTCACGGCATCTATCTACTGATAGATGCATCGTTCCGGCATGCAAATCCTGACGTGAATGCCTCAAGGCATTCACTCCGCCTGCCAAAAATTTAAAAATAATATCTATCGACCTTTATTTTTAAATTGTGTGGGGGCGGCAGGATTTGCACCTGCGTAGGCACATGGCCAGTAGATTTACAGTCTACCCTCGTTGACTACTTGAGTACACCCCCATATTCTAAAAACCTGGAGCCGGCGGTCAGGATTGAACTGACGACCTACTGTTTACAAAACAGTTGCTCTACCACTGAGCTACGCCGGCATACTTACATTATGAGGTTACTTTATCATCTTTTCTACCGCCTGAGAATGCTTTTTTGCCAATTCTTCGTTGCCGGGACTTAGCTCCATAGCAGCCTGATAGGACTCCCGGGCATCTTCAAAATTATTCATTTTAAAATAAAGGTCTCCCAAAACATGGTAGAGATTCGGATCTTTAGGGTTTTTGGCTATTTCTAGTATTAAGCGCTGTTCTTCCTTCTTCAGTGTGTCGAGCTGAGAAGATTCTTCTTTCTTTTTTACACCCATATAAGAACTTGTGGCATCCTCCTTAATTATCGGCGATGATGCCAATACATCCTTATTCGGCCTATTGCTTAAATGGAATCTTCTAATCTTTTTGATTAATGTTTCCGATAGTCTATCTATTTTCAAGAAAAGAAGCCTCGTCTTTCTTAAAAATTTCTCCACTTCAAGGAGCCAAACTGCCGCATGCTCCTTTAGCTCCATTTTTTCGATACCCTTATTGGCTTCCGGAAAAAAATCGTGGAATAGATCTTTCCAGGCGACCGACCTTACTCCACTTACGCCTTCATTTAAGGACTGGCCTTGAGAAATAGATTCGCTTAAAGCAGGCGTTTTTCTCCAAATAATGAAGAGGACTCCAAGAGCCGAAAATAAAATTAGAAAAAAAGGGATAATGATATACATGGCATGTTTACCTATGAGTGTAGCGAATAGTTGTAAACTTGCCACCGAGCACTCAATTAACACTGACATCATATGCACGAAGTGCGGGTGCTAATTGAGTGCTCGGTAACTTTTTGTTACCAATCGCTACACTCTTGGACAAAAACTTAGATTTCAAAAACCTGAAATTTCCCGATTTGGATATTCTCACCAAGCTTAGCTATAGATTGATTTATGAGCTCCTGGACAGTAAGATCCGGGTCCTTTACAAAGGGCTGAGCCAATAATTCCTTGTCGTCTCCTGGTTTCATGGCTGCAACATGCATAGCAATATTACGAGCTAATTGCTGAAATTCAACATTCCTGGCAACAAAATCAGTTTCACACAAAATCTCAACCATAGAGCCCACTTTTTTGGTTGAGTGGATATATGACTCGACTACGCCCTCTTTGACCTCACGAGACGATTTCTTAGCCGCCATTGCAACCCCGATAGTCTTGAGTATATCTGCTGCCTTAGTCTCATCTCCCCCAGCCTCATCCAAGGCCTTTTTTATCTCATTGAAAGACAGCCCAGTACTATCGCGTAAATGCTTAATTTTCTCTATTTCTGTTGCCATCGCCGAAAGATCTAGAATCTAAAATTATTTAGTTTGGAGTTCGTTTTTGAGAAGTTCGATTATAAGATCGACTGATTTCTTTGACTTGTCGTTGGCAGGTATCGCAAAGTCAACATCTCTGGGATTAGAATCAGTATTGCAGATTGAAACTACCTTAACGCCAGATCTTTTTGCTTCTCTTACAGGCAAAGCTCCTTCTTTCAAAGAAGCAACAAACATCACATCGGGAGAGCGGGTCAGCTTTCTGACTCCTCCAAATCGCTTCACCATTTTCTCAAGTTCCTTATCAAATACCGTCCGCTCCTTTTTAGTATATTTCACAAGCTCTCCGGCAGCTTTTTGTCTTTCCATTTCTTCCATCTTTTTAACTCTGGCATTTAGTTCTTTGAAGTTTGTTAAGGTTCCGCCTAACCATCTATCAAGTACGTAAGGCATGCCAAGAGCTTCGGCCAAGTCCTTAATCCCATCAACCGATTGCTTAGTAAGCGATACAAAAAGTATAATCCCTCCCCTATCTATAACGCTCCTTAAGAATACCAGGGCCTTGTTGAGTTCTGTCTGGGTCTGCAAAAGATCAATAATGGATATGCCATCACGAACAGTAAAGACATACTTTTTCATGGCGGGATTAAAAACGGTCTTTTTGCGACCAAAATGCGTCCCTGCCTTAAGCATGCTTTCGTAGGGTATCAATAATTGTGGTTCAGATAATGATTCAGACATATCAGGTAGTGAAAGTTCCTATTAATTTAAACAAAAGCCGTCAGGCAGTCGGAACTTCTACTACCTGACATACCGTAGAATATTACCAGATGGCAGTAAATAAATCAAGATTAGCCAAAAACCCCCACTCAAATTTTCATCCTGCTCCTATTGGAATATTCGTAATAATCAGTAATTACTGATTCATCTTTCTTCAATTCGTCTAAATGATGAAAATTTGAGTGGGGGTTTTTGGCTTACAAACAAAAAGCCCTGCATAATTATAATGAGCAAGGCTTGAAACCTTATGCATTTCGGTCAAATAATGGAGCAACAACAACTACAACAAATAATCCGATCGTAATGCCTACAAAATCGTTATGAGTTTTATTGCTCACTAAAGCTCCTAAAAGAACTCCTGCAACCACTATAAGCCAGTACATGTACACAACTCCTATCTGCTTATTTGCTAATAATAAAGAAAGACTACATGTAAATAACTAGAGTGTCAAGTATAGGACCCCTGCTCTATTACTTGCTAAACTGAACAAAAACCCCTCCTCGTTTTTGCCATTCTGGTTTCGAGGGTAACACAATGCTCAAATTAATTGATAATTTAGCTATTAACAAATTTTGGTCGCGGAGCAGGAATGGATAACAAAATTTGTAGCTGAATTGAGATTAATTTGAGTATTTGTCCGAAGAAATCCAGCTCTGGCAAAAACGAGGAGGGGGTTTTGCTCGAATTTTGACTTTTTTTGGTTTTTATAATAAACTACTACAGTTATGCCAGGTAGTAGAAGTTCCGAAATAATTTGCGCCATTTCTACTATTACCTGGTTTAATTTAAGGATCAAGTAAAGTATATTAATTATGAGAGTTTTAAGATGCCCCTAGGGGCAATCGGAACTTTCACTACCTGGCATGAAATCGAACATCCATCCAACTTATTACCCCAAGGCCAAGATCAAATGCGCTTGCGGACATGAATGGGTTACAGGCTCTACAATGCCTGAGATTAGCGTAAACATTTGCGCCAATTGCCACCCCTTCTATACAGGCACTGAGAAGATAGTCGACACTCGAGGAAGAGTCGATAAGTTCAAAAAGCGCCTGGAAAAGTCGGCTGAGAAGGGCAGAAAGAAGTAATTTTAAATTTTCAGTTCTCAATTTTCACTAAATTTTCAATGTTCCAGTTTTCAAGTTTTTGATAATTGACCAATTGATAATTCATTGGAAATTGTAAATTGGTAATTGGTCATTGATTTGACTAACGAGGCTATAATTGAAATCCGAGCTGGCGTGGGCGGCGACGAAGCGGCCCTTTTTGCTTTTTCTCTTTTTAATATGTACAAGCGTTATGCTTTATCGAAAGGCTGGGGTTTTGAGATTTTAGATTCAAATGAAAATAGTCTTGGTGGATACAAATCCGTTGTATTTGAGTTACGGGGTCCTGATGTTTTCAATAAAATGAAGTACGAGTCGGGCGGACATAGAGTCCAGAGGGTCCCCAAGACCGAAAAATCGGGCCGTGTGCACACTTCTACCGCTACTGTAGCCGTACTCGCTAAGGCCACAGAAAAGGAGCTCCAGATCAGGCCTGATGAGATAGAGGTAAGCTTTTCCCGAGCCGGCGGACCAGGAGGACAAAATGTTAACAAAGTAGAGACGGCTGTCCGCATAACTCACAAACCTTCAGGAATAGTTGTATCTTCCCGCTCAGAAAGAAATCAACAGCGGAATAGAGACAAGGCTATGGAAATTTTGCGATCTAAATTATTGGAAATAAAAATCGCTGAAGAAACCGGCAGTGTGACAGAAGAACGCCGAAGACAAATCGGTACCGGCGACCGCTCCGAGAAGATACGAACATACAATTTCCCTCAGGATAGAATTACCGACCATAGAATCAAGAAGAACTGGGGTAACATTGAGAAAATAATGAATGGGGATTTAGATAAGGTAATCGAGACCTTGGCTAAACAACTCAATCCACAGCCTCAGCCTGCTACTCCTTAGTATGGATCCACAAAACTCACCCAACCAGCTGCCTCTCATTCCGGAAATAGAAAGAAATTACTTCGACATAAAAAGTCCCCTCTTTACTCCTGAACCCGGATGGGGCGGCCAATTAAAAAAGTGGCTATCTCGCCACTTTTCTTCCAAGATCTTGCCCGTCATTTCTCTTGGCACTCTCGCAGTTGGTATTTATTTGTCTTTCGTCAGATAGACCTCGTGCAGTAAGCCAAATCCCTGCTCTGATTTTCATCATTTAGACAACTGGCAGCCTGCCTGCCGGCAGGCTGGGAAGATGAATTAGTAATTGAGGAACGAAGGTTCCGAAATGCCAAAGACAGAAGTCGTGGTGCTATTTATTTTTATGAGCGATCCTATAGGAGGCCGATGAAAATTTAGAGTAGGGCTTTTGCTTATTACAATGTATCTAGCCAAAAGACTCCAAGCCATTTTTCTCCTTCCTGAAGTGGCATGGCAACGAATCAGTCTGTCTTGTCGGAAAATTCAGGTGTCTGAGGCTTTGCGAGTTCTGAATTTTCCCCTCCGCCAGCTGGCGGACTAGACTGCAATTCGCCCATGACATGCAGGGCTGGATAAAAATGGCTTGGGGTGTTTTGGCTCAAGTGGAACACAAAAAATAATCCCGCCATGGCGGGATTATTTTGCTGGAGCTGGGGTTGGGGCTTCTTCGCCTTCGACTGGAGCTTCCTCTTCTTTCTCTTTCTTGATAATTTCGACATCTTCTACGCCGGCTGTAGGAGCGGCTAGTTCGGCATCCAATTCCTCCTGAGATTTAGGCTCTTGGACAAGACCTAAGATGGCATCTTCATCAGCTAATACCTTGACCTTATCACCCACATTAACATCCTTGACCATGACCTGATCACCAAATTTATTCAAAGAGGCAATACTGACTTTAATTTCGTGGGGCAAATCCTGAGGAA
>CAYSDF010000041.1:0-7266 GCA_964429675.1 uncultured Candidatus Saccharibacteria bacterium | reverse complement strand
TATATCAAGTCGCTCCAACCGACTATCGATCGGATCAATGAACTCGAAAAGGATTTTGGGGCGCTTTCGGACGCGGATTTAAAGGCCAAGACACTGGAATTTAAAAAGCGTTTATCTGAAGGTGAAACACTAGACGATATCTTGCCCGAGGCTTTTGCGGCGGTCCGGGAGGCTTCAAGGAGAAATCTTGGCCAAAGACATTATGACGTCCAGCTAATCGGCGGCATTGTATTGCATCAGGGAAAGATTGCAGAAATGAGAACAGGGGAAGGAAAGACTCTTGTAGCGACATTACCGGCGTATTTAAATGCCTTGGAGGGCAAGGGAGTCCATATTGTGTCAGTCAATGACTATTTAGTCAGGCGTGATGCGGCCTGGATGGCTCAGATATATGATGCTCTTGGATTATCGGTTGGTTGTATTAATCATGATGTGAGCTATCTCTATGATCATACTCATCAGAATCCAACAGACCCTCTCGATCAAGAGCGTGATGTGCAAGGAAATTTCAAGGTTGTTCACGAATTTTTAAAGCCGGTTTCCAGGCGTGAGGCATATGAAGCTGATATTACCTATGGCACTAACAACGAATATGGGTTTGATTATCTGAGAGATAATTTGGCTCAAGGCGCCGAATATATGGTCCAGCGGAAGGGTCAAGGCGAAGGTTCATCCGCCTCAGGCGGAGGAATCGCCTCCGGTCATAACTTTGCCGTTGTCGACGAAGTCGATTCTATTTTAATTGATGAGGCCCGCACGCCCTTAATTATTTCCGCTCCTGATACAGATTCGACAAAATTGTATGAAACTTTTTCCAAAGTTGTACCCAAATTAGTCGATAATGATGACTATACCGTAGACGAAAAACTTAAAGCAGTTTCAATCACCGAAGCCGGAATAGAAAAAGTAGAGAAGATGCTGAATATCCAGAATATTTATCAGGAAGGTGGGGTGAGGTATGTTCACCATCTGGAGCAGGCCTTAAAAGCCAATGTACTTTTTAAGCGCGATAAGGATTATGTCGTTAAAGACGGAGAGGTCATTATTGTCGATGAATTTACGGGACGTTTGATGCCCGGCCGACGCTGGTCAGAAGGTCTTCATCAGGCGGTGGAAGCTAAAGAGCGGGTGCTGGTTCAGAAAGAATCGCGGACTTTGGCGACGATTACATTCCAGAACTATTTCAGGTTATATAAAAAACTGGCCGGCATGACCGGTACTGCTCAAACTTCAGCCGAAGAGCTGCACAAAGTATATTCTATAGATGTAGTCACCGTTCCTACCAACAAGCCTATGATTAGGAAAGATAGTCCCGATAGGATTTATAAAAATCAGGTCGGTAAACTCAGGGCAATCGTCCAGGAGATAAAACAAAGAAACGAAACCGGCCAGCCGGTACTTGTCGGGACAGTTTCAATTGAGAAAAACGAAATTTTATCGACCATGTTAAGCAGTGAAGGCGTAGATCATAAAGTTTTAAATGCTAAAAACCACGAGAAAGAAGCGGAAATAATCGCTCAGGCCGGAAGATTTGGAGCAGTTACAGTAGCTACTAACATGGCGGGCAGAGGAGTAGATATTATTTTAGGCGGTAATCCGGCCGACCTCATGGAAGCTAAAAAGGTCAAAGATGCTGGTGGTCTTCATGTTGTCGGTACTGAAAGGCACGAAGCCAGAAGAATCGATGATCAGTTGCGCGGCCGGGCCGGAAGACAGGGTGATCCTGGATCATCCCAGTTTTTTGTTTCTACCGAAGATGACGTTGTTCGTATTTTTGGCGGCGATCGGATGAAAAATATTATGGAGACGCTGGGCGTAGGCGAGGATGATATGATAGAGAACAGTTTTGTTTCCCGGGCAATAATGCAGGCTCAATCAAGGATCGAGGGCCATAATTTTGATTCCAGAAAGTATGTCCTTGAATACGACGATGTGATGAATAAGCATCGGACCACTGTCTATGCATTAAGGAGAGATGTTTTGTTTTCTCAAGGCAGTAGAGAATTAATTCTCGGATATATTAACAACCACATTGATGGACTGGTGGATTTTAATACAACTGCTAACGAATTTGAATGGAATATCGATGAGATATCAGAATCGCTGAAACTAATGGCTGGAATTGATATCAAGTCTCAGCTCGCCGAGGCCGCCAAAGAAAATGACGCAGAAAAATTAAAAGATTTCATCAAAGACGGCATTGACAATCTGTATGAGGTCAAAGAAAAAGAAGTAGGACCAGAAGGTATGAGAAGATTAGAAAAAATGGTTCTTCTCCGGACTATTGATGAATTGTGGATGGATCATATTGAATCTATGGAATATCTGCGGGATTCTGTGCGCTTGAGAGCCTATGGCCAGCGGGATCCGTTGGTGGAGTATAAAGTAGAGGGTCAGAAAATGTTTGAGCAATTACTTGAGGCCATGAAATCCCAAGTTGTTAATACTATATTCAAAGTCAGCTTCATTGAACAGCCAAAAGTAGTAAAATTGGAAGAAAAAAGGCCGGATATCATCGGCGAGCCTCATCAGCATCAGCCTATTGTAAATGAACCGGCTCATCGTCCTCCTCAACAGGCTAAAAGCGAGCATACTATCGGGAGAAACGACCCATGCTTTTGCGGCTCAGGGAAAAAGTACAAGAAGTGTCATGGAAAATAAGAAAGATTTAATAACTATAACCGTCTATAATAGGAAAGACTTTCGGAATTGGCTTAAAAAGAATCACAAGAAGGAGGGTCGCGTTGCCGTTGTAGTCCATAAGCGACATACAGGCAAGCCGGCGCCGACTCATCGTGAACTGATTGAAGAGGCGATATGTTTTGGATGGATAGATACAACAATAAAGAGAATCGATCATGATACTTTTCTCAGAAATTTTACGAAAAGGAACAGTAATAGTCGATGGAGCGACAATACTTTAAAATACGCCAAGCAGTTGACCAAAGAAGGAAAAATAGCTCCCCAGGGGATGCATTTTTATAAACTTGGACTTTCCAAGCCCACTCACGATCATGGCATTCCCAAAAATCCAGATATGCCACCGGAACTTAAAAAAGCTTTGTTTAAGAATGATAAAGCTAGAGAAAATTTCGAAACATTTTCTCCGTCAGTTAAGAGGACGTATTACCGCTGGCTGCTTCGGGCTAAATTGCCAGAAACTCGTAATAAGCGCATTCGGCAGATTATTAAGTCAGCTGTCCAAAAGAACAAAAATATTCTAAGGTCTAGCCAAAAAGTAAATAATTGAAATATTTATAAAAATAAAATATAATAAAAAATAATTCACCCGGTCAAATTTTGCTACGCAAGAATTACAGAGTAATTATTTGACGGGATAAATATATGAAGAAGAACCCTGTAGTACACTTTGAAATGCCGTATGACGACGCTAATCGTCTCTCCAAGTTCTATAAGCAATCTTTTGGTTGGGAGATGCAAAAATTTGGGCAAGAAATGGGCAACTATGTTACTGCTTCTACCACTGAGACTGATGAAAATAGAATGGTAACAACCCCGGGTACAATCAATGGCGGTTTTTTTCCAAGAAAACCTGATTGGCCAGTCCAATATCCATCAGTGGTTATTTCCGTAGATGATATAAAGGAGGCTATGAAAAAAGTTAACGATGCCGGAGGCAAAGTTCTTGGAGATCCTGTTGAAATTCCAGGTATCGGTAGTTACGTTTCATTCAATGACACCGAAGGTAATCGGGTTAGTATTCTTCAATCTCACAAATAATGTCACAAAAAATTATCCCACATCTATGGTTCGATAAAGAAGCCAAAGAAGCGGCTGAATTTTATGTTTCTATCTTCGGAGAAGGGTCTGAGATCAAAAACATTACAACTATAAAGAATACTCCATCGGGTGATTCAGATATCGTTTCGTTTGTTTTATCAGGGCAGACGTTTATGGCTATTAGTGCTGGGCCTTTTTTCAAATTTAATCCGTCGATCTCTTTTCATGTTAAATGCAAGACAAAAGATGAGGTGGATGCTATTTGGGAGAAATTATCAAAAGGCGGCACTGTATTAATGGAGCTCGGTGCATATCCATTTAGTGAACGATACGGATGGATACAGGACAAATATGGTCTTTCATGGCAGATAATCTTTGTGGCCGAAAGTAATATAAGGCAAAAAATTACTCCGGTACTTATGTTTGTCGGCACTGTCTGCGGCAAGACAGAAGAAGCCGTTAACTTTTACGCCTCAATTTTTCATAACGCAAAAGCCAACGTGCTCGCTCGATACGACAAGAGTGAGGAGCCCGATAAAGAAGGGACAGTAAAATATACTTCATTTGAACTTGAGGGCATGGAGTTTGGTGCCATGGATAGTGCCCGCCCGCATAATTTTTCATTTAACGAGGCTATTTCATTTATAGTGAACTGTGAGACGCAAGAAGAGATTGATTATTATTGGGAAAAGCTGTCGGCCGTTCCAGGGGCAGAGCAATGTGGTTGGCTCAAGGATAAATACGGCGTTTCTTGGCAGATAGTGCCTACAATTATGAATGAGCTGCTGAAGGGAGATAAAGAAAAATTGGCTCGAGTCACTCAAGCTTTTCTCAAGATGAAAAAGTTTGACATCTCAAAACTAAAAGAAGCAGCCGAAAGTTAATGGAAAATAATTCCAAAGAAACAAAAAGCGCGGGCGGAGTAGTCGTGGCGATATCTGGTGGGATGGACCCGATTCATATCGGTCATATTCGATTGATTCAAGAAGCCAGAAAGCTAGGCGACAAGCTAGTAGTGATCTTAAATAATGACAACTGGCTCAAGAAGAAAAAGACCCATATTTTTATACATCAGAAAGAGCGTAAAGAAATACTCGAGGCTATCCAGGGGATTGATGAAGTAGTTATTACTCATCACCCTAAGAACCCGGCCGATATGAGCGTGAGTAGGGAAATTCTCAAAATAAAGCCGGACATTTTTGCCAATGGCGGTGATAGAAATGAAAAAGATGCCGCTAATCCCAAGTCCTCCCTCTACTTGGATTTAAATGCTTGCAGCAAGGTCGGAGCTAAGATGGTTTTTAATGTCGGGCAAGGTGGTAAGATCCAATCTAGCTCTTGGCTTCTGGCCAGATACGTCAACAAATTGAAGCCCATAAGAAAACTAAATATCAGTAAAATATTGAGCGAACTGACAGTTGTATTTAAAAAACCGAAGATAAGATTTCGTGAAAAGCTAAGACTCAAGACTGCCAAGATTACACTTAAGCTAATGAATCGTAAGAGAGGATTTGGGTTATTTATAATTATCGGTTGGAAAAAAGAATGGACAAAATATACAGATATGCCTGACTCAAAGCAGGATATTTACACTAAACATCGTCAGAATATTCTCGAGCACTATAAGAGCCATAAGCATGACATAGAAACAACAATTAACTTCGATGGCGCTATTCTTATTGATGAAAAGGGAGACATCGTCCATTCCGGAATCATAATCGAAGGCTTAAGGCCCAAAGTTATTGCGGACAAGATCAATCCCGGACATTTTAGCGATCTATCTGAGCAGTTTGGATTCAAGGGTAAAGTCCATTCACGTCATTTATCAGCTATAACGGCTTCATACATTTTTAAAGGTACAACGGTGTTTACTGTTTCAGAGGAGAATGATTCTTTCCACGTCTTCGAAAACGGCAAAATAATTTACTCGACTTAGGAGAGCGTAGAGGTCTAAAGTTATAGGAATATGAAGAAGAAGCTTACTTTGTGTATAATCCATCGCGGCTCACAGATTCTTTTGGGAATGAAAAAGAGGGGATTTGGAATGGGGAAGTGGAACGGGTTTGGAGGCAAACTTGAGCCGGGCGAGACAATTGACGAAGCAGCTATGAGGGAGATTAGGGAAGAGGTGGGCGTAATGCCTGTCGATATACTGAGAGTTGGGGTTTTGGATTTCTCCTGGCAGGGCAAACCAGAAGTGTTGGAGGTCCATGTATTTAAGGCGGTTGATTTTGAAGGCGAGCCCATGGAAAGCGAGGAGATGAAGCCCCAATGGTTTCATATCGACGAGATACCATTTGATAAAATGTGGCAGGACGACAAATACTGGCTGCCGTTCTTCTTGAAAGATAAGAAATTTAAAGGTAGGTTTATATTTGATGACAATAATTCGGTAGTCAGCCACGAGCTAGTAGAAGCAAGAAGCGTATGATTCTAAATGTCTAAAAATAATACTCAGGAAAAAATAAATGTTATTTGTTTTGGCGGCGGTACTGGTCTGCCGTCGCTACTTTCAGGATTAAAACATAATCCCTGGCTTGATATAACGGCAATAGTTAATATGTTTGATACCGGAGGAAGTTCCGGAGAATTGCGCGACAAGTTCGGTATTCTGCCGCCCGGCGATATTTTAAAATGTCTTTTGGCACTTTCAGAAGATGATACTATCGCAAGGAAAATATTACTCAAAAGAATCAGCCACAAGTCTTATCCGGGCCACACTGGCGGAAATCTTCTTCTGCTCGGTCTTGAAAAGCTGTACGGAAACTATCAGGAAGCAATCAATGCTTTGGCCCAGATTTTATCGGTTAGAGGAAAGGTAATTCCGGTTACATTAGGTCAGGCGACACTCTGTGCCGAATACAACGATCGGACGATATATAAAGGAGAAACAAGCGTGGATGTGGGAATATTTGAGGGTAAAGAGGTCAACAGGATATTTCTTGAGCCCAAAGCCAACGCTTCAGCTCAAGCACTGCAGGCTATCAAAAAAGCCGATGTTCTTTGTGTTGGTCCGGGAAGCTTTTATACAAGTGTGTTGCCTAATTTTTTACCGGCGGGAATCAAGGAGGCGATTAAGAAATCAAAAGCTCCAATTATATTTACATCTAATCTTCTGACCGAAGGCATCGGGATGCGCGGATATAATATCGATAAGATAGTAAAAATACTCCAAGCTTATCTTGGCCGGAAAGTTAATGTGGTAATTGCTAACAAAAAGTTACCGAGCCGGGAGATTCTTGATAAGTACAGCCAGGAACGAAAACATCTTATCGGAAATAAGAATAGTGTTTCGGGGGCAAGGCTTGTTCTAGCTGATCTATGGACGGATGCGGCTATCGCCAGACACGATTCTATGCGATTGGCCAATCTCATATTTGGGGTTATAAATCAGCTATTGAATAAATAGCCAACTGTTGAGGTAGGGCTTTTGCCCCAGCGCCTCTCCTTGACTACTTAGTATTTTTGTTTTATTTTCTTCTCAAGATCTTTTACATATCGGGCTGAACTATGAAGAACGTCAGT
>CAYSDF010000040.1:5849-7433 GCA_964429675.1 uncultured Candidatus Saccharibacteria bacterium | reverse complement strand
AAATAGATGAGATACAAAAACAGATTGATGAATATCAGGCCCAGATCGAGAAAACTCACAGCAAATCTCAGACTCTTCAAAATGAGATCGCCGGCTTAAACGCCAAGATCAACCAGCTCAATCTGGAAATAAAGAGCTTGGATATATCTATAAATAAGACCGGTCTTGAAATTACCAGTACCGAAAGCCAAATAAGCGACGCCTCGGATAAAATTTTAAAACATAAAAACGCCCTGGGCCAATTTCTAAAGATCCTATATGAAGCTGACCAAAAAACTCTCACAGAAGTTATTCTGGATACAGGGACGCTTTCTGATTTTTTCAATGCTTTAAACAACATCCAGGTAACCGAGGCTAACCTGGAAGAAACCATCAACAGTATCGAGGCTCTAAAGGCCGACCTCGAAGACAAGCAAGCAACTTTAGAAGATAAGAAGTCGGAACTCGAGAGATCAAAACAACTGCAAAATGTTACGAAAAATAGTTTAAGCAAAGATAAGACGACCAAAAATACCATCCTCAAGGAAACTAAGGGCCAAGAATCTAAATTTCAGCAACTAGTAAAGAAATCGCAGCGGGATATCGAGGCTATAAGAAATGAGATAACATACTTGGAGCAAAACGGTGTCACCGCCGAAGAAGCAGTTAAGTATGGCCAGCTAGCAGCTATTGCTACGGGAATTAGACCTGCTTATTTAATAGCCGAACTTGAAGTAGAATCAGGCCTTGGAATAAATGTAGGAAAGTGTAACCGAGCTGAAGATCCTCCCTCAAAACACTACACAGAGATTATGAAGCCCGACAGAGATATCAAACCATTTTTGAATATTACATCTCAACTAGGTCTGGATCCAAATATAACTGCGGTTTCTTGCCCCCAATATGTAGGTGGGAGACAGTACGGCTGGGGAGGAGCGATGGGCCCAGCTCAATTCATACCTTCCACATGGATGGGCTATGCATCTGACGTAGCCAGGCTTGTCGGCCGATCAATCGCTAACCCATGGACTATTGAAGATGCATTTACTGCAGCGGCCCTTAAACTATCCCGGGCTGGCGCTGATGCCAAAACAACCGTCGCAGAAAGAGCCGCATCAAAGGCATATTATTCAGGCCGCTCAACATGCTCAACAAGTCCATGCAACTCTTATGCCAACGCTGTCCAAAACAAAGCGGCTGAGATCGAAGCTAGTTTGTAGTTTTTAAAATTGTAATTACCCGACGATTTTGTTAGTGTCTTGTCAAAAGGTCTTTAATAATAGTGGGATAGGAGTACAATGAAACCAGCAATGAGAATACCTCTCAAATTTTTTTCCATCCTTATTATATGCCTAGTGGCATTTTCAGTTTTAACAACTAATTTGAATGCCAAAGCCGTAAGGTTTTTGCCTACTAATAAGACCATCGAGATAACAAACACCCCTTCTCCTAGCCCAACGCCTGTTCCATGGACTTATTTAGATAAGATAAAAGAGTCCCGTGAGCTCGTAGATAAAAGTCCGCGAGTTTTGAAAGTCAGTAAAAACGATACTATTTTTCAGGAAAGAAGAATAGTCCAGAGCAACGGCAGCTTATCGGTTACTC
>CAYSDF010000040.1:3850-5749 GCA_964429675.1 uncultured Candidatus Saccharibacteria bacterium | reverse complement strand
ACTATTTTTCAGGAAAGAAGAATAGTCCAGAGCAACGGCAGCTTATCGGTTACTCAAAAAACCATAAAAGCGCCCGAGAGAGAAATTGCCTTGGTACTGCTAAATAAAGTCACCGGCGATCTGAATATCGTTACCGTAACTCAAAAAGCGGACCATATTTCTGCTCCTTCTGGTTACAAAATTGAGATAGTAGAAAGACCCAGTGGAGTGATGGAAAACGGCTGGAATACTCAACGGACAGTGCTTGAGCCAGCCAATACGGTGGTCTTGCTGAATGTCTGGCCTCATTATACAACCCACCAAGTTCCCGTAATTTCTAAGAATAAACAGGGTAAGAAGGTTACGACTTATAAAGCTCGGCAGGTCGTAGAGAACGTTATTTATACCCCTTACAGCGATGAGCTTCGCGTACCAGAAATTATTGAAGCCGGCAAAGAGCACCGAAAAAACGATGTTCAGGCTGCATTCGACCTGCTCAAAAAAAGAGGAGTAGTATCTAAGGCTTTCCCGGGTAAATTAGTGGCTGATATTAATTATTTGAAACCTGCATTCTTTGAAAGATTGCCGCTACTGGAACAAACTGATTTCACAGAATTTCTCTTTGATCCCAACAAAACTCTTGAGCGGGTAGATACTTTGATCGGCACTAACGGCAAAGACGCCTATGCTCCACTGTGCAATAGCGTCGGTGCCTGCGGCTGGGTCCAATATACAAGTACAACCTACAATTCCATAAGGCTAAAATATCCTACCGCTAAATTAATGCCCGACTTCAAAGCCGGTGCCGCTGAGCATGTTAATTCTATGATGGCGGCGATATTATTATTCGACTACAACTTGGTTGATTATATAAGCGAGTTTGGAAATAATATACTGACCGACTCAAATCAGCTTGAGGAAGTCTTGGATAGTTCTTATAACGGCGCTCCTGTCCATGCCCATAAATCACTGAGTGCCTCTATCCTTCAGGGTCTCGATGATTGGATAACTAAATACTTAAAACGCGAGACCGTAGATTATATGGCAAAATTGCGTTATATTCGCGACAATTACTCAAAATAAAAAGACCCCTCCGCCATCCGTCAACTGACGGAAGCGAATCGGGGTTTTTATTTTGATGAACTACTTTTGCTCTTCGGGACATTCGCACTTTTCTTCAGCTTCTTCGCAACCAGGGCACATGGGCATACAGCGATCGGGACCGCACTCATGCTCAGGATTATGCTTTTCCATTACCTCGTCGCAATCAGGACATTTAAATGCCCGGGCCGGTCTCCCACAATTTTTACATTTTGGATCTTCCATAGTTATTATTATACATGTTTCAAACGATAAGAATCAAAAATTATGTGGACAATGACACTTGCATTGTAAAAAAACTGGCTACTGCTAATATACTACCGTGACCCGTCAAGATCGACAAAAAGTATACGTTGCCATGTCCGGAGGCGTTGATAGCTCGGTTGCTGCCGCTTTACTAAAAAAGCGTGGATTTAAAGTAGTAGGGGTATTTATGAAGCCTTGGCAGCCTGAGGGCGTAGAATGTCTTTGGCAAAAGGACAGAGAAGATGCCCTTCGCGTAGCATCAAAACTTGAGATACCTCTTTTAACTTGGGATTTTTCCAAAGAATATAAGAAATCTGTGACTAAATATATGCTCCGTGAATATCGAGCCGGAAGAACTCCAAACCCTGATGTAATGTGCAATAAAGAAATAAAATTCGGGATATTTTTGAAAAAAGCTTTGGCCCAAGGAGCGGATTATATTGCAACTGGTCATTATGTAAGGAAAGTAGAAAGTAGAAAGCAAAAAGTAGCAAGGGGCGGGAAGTCTGATAACCTTACTACTTACTACTCCCTACTTACTGCTAACGACACCAACAAGGATCAATCATATTT
>CAYSDF010000040.1:0-3750 GCA_964429675.1 uncultured Candidatus Saccharibacteria bacterium | reverse complement strand
TCGGCAAGCACGATGGAGTTTACTACTATACCATCGGCCAAAGACACGGCCTTGACTTGGGCGGAAGGAACAGTGAAAAGGATACCAGGCCATACTTTGTTGTGAGTAAGGATCTAAATAAAAATATTATTCAAGTTGGCAGCGAGAAGGATTTGCTTCAAACGAAAACAAAAATTACAGATATAAACTGGCTTGGCAAAAAACCGCCACTGCCCTTTGAGCTTGAAGTAAAAATAAGATATAGATCAGCCTCAGAAAAAGGTAAACTCTACAGTAACGGCGACCTGTTATTTAAAAATCCCGTCAGAGCCATCACCTCAGGTCAGTCTGCGGTTTTTTATATTGGAGATGAGCTAATTGGGGGTGGAATTATTAAATAGCAATAAACGATAGTACTCCTTGCCAGGTAGTAGAAGTTGCAGATGCTTTCAGCATTGCCGCATAGCGGCTGCAACTTTCACTACCTGGCTTGGCGGGGGAATAATAAAATAGTAATATTCATAATATGGAAAAATCAGAAAAACCTCCAAGGCTAGTTAAAAATCCGGACAAAAGGGGCAAAGATATCATTGATTTAGAGTTTAATAATTTGGTACCGGAGGAGAGAAAGAAAATCATTGAATCGCAAGAGAGAAAACACAACCTTATCAAGGCTGAAGTAACCTTAAGAATACTGGTGAAATCGGGAATCCTACTAGAAGAAGACCCCGTCGAAGAAGTAATTAGAAAAATTAGCCGGTATATTTATGATGTGAGTCGTGAAGGAGATATATTAAATAAATTTCTTAATAAAGCCGGGGCAGAGGAGACTCCCAATGATTTAGACGCCATAGAAAGAGAGTTCTATGCCCTTATGCCGGAAAGGGCCGATAAAATAGCTGCTGAGAATGAGTTTCTGGATGCAATGGTAATAGTTCTGATTGAGCTAAAGAATAATCACATCATAAGTGATGAGACAAGCCTAAAGGAGGCGATGGGCATAATCAACCAGGAGATATTAAGATCCGGTGACCTTAAAGATCGCTAGTATTTATCAAGACAAAATCTTCACCAACCGAGGCCACTTATCAAGTGGCTCTTGTATTAAAAGGCGGATGACTTTCATTTTGCCTTCTGAATTTTTACCATATTGTTGTAATAAGTGGGAAACAGCATCCAAGGCTTTTTCTAAGTTATTTTTATAATCTTTATTCCACGCCTCAGTAATTATATCTTTTAAAATTGGCGACAGATCATGTCCTTTGTATTTCTTACTATCCTCTTGTATATTTATTAGATGGTTATTAATGGAATCTGTAATAAAATTAGCGAATACCTCTACACGATTATCATTTTCCAAATAATTATACAGACCATCTTCATCCAGCAAGACTCTTCTTATGTCATTTATATGTCGGCCCTCTTTTAAATAAGCTAATATTTCGGTCTTTGCGCGTCCACCAAATTCAGATATTATTCCTTTAGCATATCTTCTAGCCCAGCCCAGGAATTCTTGCTCATCAATTTTCCGACCTCTGAAGCCGAGAAATTGATTAATAGATTTACGGCTAGCTTCCGTACTAAAAAGCCAGCCAGGATATAGGTTTTGATGAATAGCATGCTCTTCTTCATGTAACTTAACTTTTGAGCTTGCATCTACCAAAAAACTATTTTCTATAATAACCTTGCGGGATAACTCAGGAACTAAATCAAATTCTTTATTCAATTGGGCTCCGCCGGATCGACTAGCGGCCATCATTTCTTCGGCATCTTTTGCTTCATGGTCAAGAAAGGCATGGGTATAATCTTCGATATCATAAAGATAAAGATATAGACCGCCTAAAACAATTTGCATTTTAACCATGCCTACGGGATATTTACCGAACAAATCTTTGAATAGTTCTGCCTCCCAATTGCGTCTTTCCTGATCCTCATCAGAAGCCTTCCTGTATCTTTCTATTACAGACTTAACATCATCCCGACCTTCTATATAACTACTTAATCCTCGCCTAAGTTGTTCTCCAAGTGATACGAAATTTTTAACTAATATATTTTCCAAACTCTTATTAGCTTCTTCATAAGACACATCGGGGTTGGATCTTATGAATTGCTCTACCTCGATCTGGGCATCCATCATATTTTCTCTCATCGCCGCTAATTTTCTCTTAAAATTGGCTATTAAAACTCGGCGTTGGCTTGATTGCTCTTCAGTAGGCAATTTCAATATAAACTCCCTTATTTCACGCAATTCCCACTCCGGATCGAATTCAGATACATCCAGATGGTTTCTTTTGAATTCTAGAGTCTGGGGAAGCAAAATCTCGGGTTTGTATTCCTTCTTTTCAACTTTTTCAACATCCGCACCTTTAGCTTCTGGAGTAGGCTGCTTCTCCCAGGATTTTTCAATCTTAATTTTTAGTACCATTAGGTTAAATTTTTAATCAAACTTTCTCCTGTCATTTCGGCCGGTTTTTCTATGCCCATAATTTCTAGAATTGTGGGGGCGACATCTGCTAAGACTCCCTTAACATCAGCATAAGAAGCAGCCTGCTCTTCATCGGAACGTTCTCGCATATATTCATTAACTATCAGATGGAAGGGGACGGGATTGGGATCGTGCTTTGTTTCTTCATCTCCTGAACCATGATATATGACAGACTCAGCATTACCATGATCGGCTGTAATCATTAAAATTCCGTCCTTCTTTAATACAGCATCCTTTAACGCTCCTATCGCCTTATCGATCGTTTCTACTCCAATTATTACTTTATCTAAATTACCTTGGTGGGCAAGAATGTCAGCGTTAGCGAAATTTACCATTATGAAATCATAGTAATCCCGTTCCAATTCTTTAGATATTTTATTTGCTATTTCCATCGCTTTCATCTCCGGTTGATTAGTGGAGCTCGGGACTGATTGTATCAGAACGTCATCTTCGGCTGGGAAGGGATCATTGTGGAGACAATTAAAAAAGAAGGTGGCGTGAGCGTACTTTTCGGTTTCTGCCACGTGAAGCTGCTTTTTTTGATTACTACTTAATACTTCGGCTAAGCCGTTTACGATAACAGGAATGGGGAGAATTACATGCAGATTAGGATCCGGGAAGTACTCGGTCATGCCGGCTACATAAAGATTTGGAACTTTTGTCCTCGGGAAATTATTAAAATTCTCATCCACAAAAGAATGAGCAATTTGGCGCATGCTGTCCTCTCTGAAATTAAAGAATATCAAAGCATCATTTGCATTTATAGTTCCTTCCTTATCTAGAACCAAAGGAGTTAGGAGAATGTCATTTAACCCCTGAGCGTATAACTCGTCGAGTTTTTTATAAATATCGGCCTCAACCACAGCATCTCCTATTCCAGCAGTAAGAAGGTTATAGCCTTTTTCGGTGTGATCCCATTTTTTATTTCTATCCATCGGATAATCGCGCCCGATAATAGTCGCTACCTTGCCAGTACCATTCTCACTTTGTATATATTCAAATACCTTCCTAAGTAGCGCCGGCGCTTCTTTAAGACCGGAGTCCTTACCGTCGGTAAAAAGATGAATCTTTAAATCAACGCCGTTGAGTTTGGCCAAGTTAATAAGCCCAAAGATATGACCCAGATAAGCATGGACCGCTCCCGAAGTCAGGAGGCCGGCAATATGGAGCTTAGAATTATTTTTCTTCACATGATCAAGCACTTGAAGAAGTACCGGATTCTGGAAAAAAGTTCCGTTTTCAATAGATTTATTTATTCTACTTAGAGGTTGGAATATGATCCGACC
>CAYSDF010000039.1:0-7497 GCA_964429675.1 uncultured Candidatus Saccharibacteria bacterium | reverse complement strand
TAAAAATAAAATCCCTAGCATCGCGCTAGAGATTTATGTTGAGTTAGGGGGCTATATGGCGGGGTTTTGGTTTATTCTGGGGGTAGCTTGTGGCAAAATCTACAACGAGCTTGATAAATTTCCTTATCCCCAATTTCTTTTTGTAGATTTTGGGAACCTCCTATCTTGTATGTAGATTGGGCAGGTCTTTTCTCGCACTTATGACATACGGCACTTAAAATAGTTATCTCGTCAGGCTCAGTCTTAAGTATTAATTCCGGAATAGGTCCGAAAGGATTTTTAAGGTAGTCTTTATAAAGACCGGAAACTATGATAACAAAATCATCATTATCATCATTACTGTCAAGCAATTCTTTAACTGCGTCTACGAGCCAGAGGCCTAAAAATTGAGCTTCTTCGATAACTAATACTGTAGGATTATGAGATTCTAGTGCAGATTTCAAATCGCCAAAACTATCAATCGTCTGGGTCTTTAGTTCTTTGTAGCTCGATAGATATTTATCGCTCGTTATCATTTGAAATGTCTCTCGAGTTGTTCTGGTATCTTCGGCAGGTTTTAATACCAGTATTCGCTTCTTTTTATAACCCGCCCTCTTGAGTCTTTTAACTGTTTCTTCGCTTTTACCCGAAAACATGGGTCCTGTGATAATCTCTAACCTTGCCATGATTGCCCCGTTTTGTGCCCTGAACCTAAGCTGGGAGGTTTACCCCGTTAGAGAAAGATTGCCATAAGCAATCGAAGCCGCTTTGGGACGGCGTTCTCTAATGAGATGATAGGTCCCGGGACTTTTTGAAAAGTACCTCAGCCAGTGTAGCACTATCTCTGGGCGTATCAAGTTGATAATGTTTAACGATTTTACCGGCTCTCTGTTGAAAGCACCGCTTTAAGTAGTATAATAAACAGATAATCTAAATCTCAATGAAACGGGCCTACACAATAATATTTTTAATTTTAGTCGTAGCTATTATATTATCATCGGCAGTATTTTTATTAAAAAGTGATAATATCGCAGTATTTAATCCGAAAGGCACAATTGCCATGCAGGAAAGAAATCTTATCGGCATGTCGATAGCGTTGATGCTCATCATAGTGATTCCTGTCTATGTTCTTCTTTTTACCTTTGCCTTAAAGTACCGGGCGGGAAATACAAAAGCCGAATACAATCCAGATTCAAAAACTAATCTGAAGCAAGAACTACTTTGGTGGATTCTCCCGTTCATTATAGTTATCTTTCTTGGAACCCTAACCTGGAAAAAAACCCACGAGCTCGATCCCTTTAAGCCCTTGGATTACAATATTAAGCCCCTCACTATTCAAGTCGTTGCCTTACGTTGGAAGTGGCTTTTCATATATCCGGATCAGAATATCGCCACCGTTAATTTTATTGAGTTTCCCGAGCACATACCCATCCATTTTGAATTAACAGCAGATGATGCTCCGATGAATTCATTTTGGATCCCACAGCTTAGCGGCCAGATATATGCAATGTCCGGCATGTCTACACAACTAAACCTGATGGCTGACGAGACCGGTGAATTCAGGGGTTCGGCGGCGGAGATAAGTGGACCGGGATTTGCCGGTATGAATTTTATCGCTAAATCGAGCGTTCAGAATGAGTTTGACCAATGGGTAGCCGGAGTGAGACAATCAGGCAATGTTTTAAGCGCGGAAGAATACAATAAATTACTTATACCGAGTGAAAATAACCCGCCAGCTTATTTCGTTTCGCCGGAAAAAGATTTATATAATACGATCATAAATAAATATATGGGTCCGCCCAAGATATCCGACCATGAATAGTATAATATTTGGAAAATTAACTTTAGACGCATTTCCCCATGAATGGTTTACTATTGGAGGCACAGTTGCGATGACTTTGATGGGCTTGGGGGTTGTAGCTTTTCTAACATACTACAAGCTCTGGGGATGGCTTTGGAAAGAATGGCTTACTTCAACCGATCCTAAGAGAATCGGCGTCATGTATATTGTCGTTTCAGCGCTAATGTTCTTTCGCGGCGCCTTGGATGCCGTAATGATTTGGCTTCAGCAGATACTTTCCGTCGGAGCTTCAAGCGGATATCTGACGGCTGACCATTTCCAGCAGATATTTACAGCTCACGGGAACATTATGGTTTTCTTTGTCACAATGGGATTCCTATTCGGTCTGATGAATCTTATAATCCCTCTCCAAATCGGGGCCCGCGATGTCGCTTACCCGTTCCTGAACACTCTAAGCTTCTGGCTTTATGTCGCCGGAGCGATACTTATTAACTTATTTTTTGTCATCGGCGGACAATTCGCCGCTACAGGGTGGCTTGCGGTGGCACCGCTTTCGGAACTCCAATTCAGTCCCGGAACCGGAGTGGATTATTGGATATGGAGTTTGCAGATATCAGGCATCGGGACTCTGCTGGGAGGAATTAATTTTCTAGTGACTATTTTAAAGATGCGTGCACCCGGCATGACATTGATGAGGATGCCAATGTTTGTATGGACTTCTCTATGCAGTATGATTCTTGTTATTTCCGTCTTTCCTATTCTTGCAGCAACGCTTATATTGCTTTTTCTGGACCGAACATTCGGCATGCATTTCTTTACTTCTACTTCCGGCGGCAATCCGATGATGTATGTAAATCTTATCTGGTCCTGGGGACATCCTGAAGTATATATTTTAATCCTGCCGGCATTTGGAATATACTCAGAAGTAGTTCAAACATTTACGCAAAAGCGCTTGTCAGGTTATTTATCAATGGTAGGCGCGGCTATCGGTGTTATGCTTCTTTCCCTTTTAGTATGGCTTCACCACTTCTTTACTATGGGTGCGGGGGCGGATGTTAATGCATTCTTTGGCATCATGACCATGTTCATTGCCATACCCACCGGCGTACAGATGCTCAATTGGCTTGCTACGATGTACAAAGGCCGGATTATTTTTTCTTCACCGATGTATTGGTTTATCGGTTTCGTAAGTACATTTACACTCGGCGGTATGGCCGGACTTTTACTGGCTTCGCCTCCTGCTGACTTTCAATTACATAACAGTTTATTCCTTGTCGCACATTTTCATACAATGGTCATAGGCGGAGCTCTATTTGGAATATTCGCAGGGATCACTTATTGGTTTCCTAAAGTAACCGGGTTCAAACTCAATGAGAAGCTAGGCAAATATGCTTTCTGGTGCTGGCTTATAGGATTTCTAGTATCCTTCATACCGCTATATATTCTGGGCCTGATGGGTGCAACGCGACGTTTGGACCACTATGATGCTTCACTGGGCTGGCAGGGATTATTTATTGTTGCCGGAGTCGGCGCCATCATTATAGTATGCGCCACCCTACTTCAGATATTGCAGATAATTATCAGTATTAAACAAAGAAAACAAAATATGGACAAGACTGGAGATCCCTGGAATGGAAGAACGCTTGAATGGGCGACCTCATCTCCTGCCCCGGTTTATAATTTTGCCGTCATACCAGAAGTGCACAGTCGGGAACCGTTTTGGGACATGAAACAGTCCAAGCAGCCAACGCCAGTATATGAAGATATCGTCATGCCAAAGAATACGGCAATGGGTATATATGTTTCGGGATTTTTATTCCTATTCGGATTTGCCATGGTCTGGCATATTAATTGGCTATCTATCCTGGGCCTTATCGGTGCCGTTGCTTGCGTTATAGTCCGCTCCCTTGACGAGGATACTGAATACACAATTCCTGCCGCCGAAGTGGCAAGAATTGAAGCTGCCAGAAATGTCTAATCACGAATACGAAAAAAATGACAAAGCAGTATTTGGGTTCTGGGTCTATCTGATGACCGACCTTATCATGTTCGCAGTACTTTTCGCAGCATATACGGTACTTCACGGAAATACTTTCGGCGGAGCTTCTAGCAATGATTTATTCGGCTTGCCGTCAGCGCTTGCCGAAACACTTATACTGTTAACAAGCAGTTTCGCCTGTGGTGTTGCGATGTTGTCAATTCAGAAAAATAGTAAAAAGCAGACTCTCGCATGGTTTGGCGTAACTTTCATTTTAGGATTATCATTCTTAGGATTAGAGCTTAAAGAATTTTCGAATTTAATATCGTCGGGGAATACTCCACAAAGCAGCGCATTTTTATCCTCATTCTTTACGCTTGTAGGCACGCACGGTCTTCATATTACCGTCGGCCTTTTATGGATATTAATTTCTATGATAATGATATGGAAGCGCGGCCTTACACCGAGTATAGCAAATAAGCTCAAGCGCCTAAGTCTATTCTGGCATTTCCTGGATATTATCTGGATATTTATATTTACCGTCGTATATTTAATGGGAGCTTTATAATAATGAACAACGAGAACATAAAACTTAAGTCCTATCAGATTGGATTTGTATTATCAATTATACTGACCTTGTGCGCTTATTATCTTGTCGTTAAACACATAGATTCCGGACATTTGGTTTTGTCTCATCAATTTTTAACCTTTGCCTTGATGGGACTTGCCATGATCCAGTTTGTTATTCAGTTAGTATTTTTTCTGCATCTTGGCTCAGAGTCAGGCCCCCGCTGGAATCTAGTTGTCTTTATATCCACCATCTCGGTCATTCTTGTGCTGGTGATAGGCTCTATCTGGATAATGAGTCACCTGAATTACAATATGACGCCTTCTGATATGAACAGGATGATTATGATCCAGGAGAACATCAAGAAGTAAGATTACCATGCTCAAAATCTACTACTCACTTATTAAACCGCGGATGGTCTTCGCTAATGCCTTGGCTGTTGCCGGAGGTTTTTTTCTGGCCTCAAAAGAACACTTCAGTTACAATCTGTTCTTCGCTGCTCTTGTCGGCATATCTTTTGTTATCGCCGGAGGATGCGTTCTGAATAATTATATCGACCGAGATATTGATAAGATTATGGACCGGACCAAAACCCGCGCCCTTCCGATGGGGGCGGTATCCGGACAAAATGTCGTTATCTATGGTGTCAGCCTCACTATCTTTGGAATTATTATCCTTGTTTTATACACTAATATTCTGACACTCTCTCTCGGATTACTAGGAATATTCTTTTATCTGGTTTTATATAGCTGGGCCAAGCGCCATTCTAGTCTAGGAACACTAGTCGGTAGCATTGCCGGCTCCGTTCCGCCACTGGCTGGATACTGTGTTGTAACAAATAGTTTTGACCTTGGAGCCATTATTCTATTTATCACCCTATGCCTTTGGCAAATGCCCCACTTTTACTCAATCGCCATCTATCGCTTTGATGATTATACTGCGGCATCAATTCCGGTTCTGCCGGTTAAAAAAGGAATCCCTGCCGCGAAGATCCAAATAGTGATCTATATCATGGCCTTCATAATTTTTGGATCAGCGCTCACTGCATTTGGCTATGCGGGCTATACTTACGTGGCAGCGGTATTGATTCTTGGATTTGTCTGGCTGGAGTATGGCTTTGCAGGATTTCGAGCTTCCAATGACAAGCCATGGGCCCGGAAAATGTTCATCATATCGCTGATAACCATTACGGCTATGTATGTTGCGATGATTGTCGATTCTGTAATAAAAATTGGTAAATAATAAAACGCCCCTAGGGGCGTTTTATTATTTATAGACTCTAATGCTCCCCGAATATGACGTTACTATAACCATCCTCTCAGACCAAGAATATATGACAAATCTCTGGAATAAGTTGTGCTTTATAAAGAAGGTGGAGGGGGTCTAAACTATACGCCTAAAAGAGTCCGGGACGTTAGAATCCTAAATCCTCATCAATAATTAAAGTGTTTTGAGTTTATACGTCCCTAAAATTTAGCGGGAATACGAGGGAACCTGATTTACGGATGTATAGACAGAACCCTGGGCATACCAGTTAAACTCATTATTATTGATACAGAATACTTTTCTGAAGAATTGCGCATCAGCCTGAACCGCTTCAGAGCCGGAAACATTAATCCAATGGAGTCTGCCGGTATCTTCGCCTGTTACTTCAACTCCATAGACTTTAGGATCATTGGTTTCACAATTTCTGAAATAACCGGAGGTTACAAGCATATCCCTAGTTGATGCTGAGATAGTTTTGACATTAGCATATCCTCCCAAATGGCCATAGAAACTGAAAATAATGGGGTTTAGGAATAATCTCTTATAGCCCCAATCATTCACAATGTAGATATCTATGTCTAATGAACCGGTAGCGCTAATAGTATCTCCTTCTCTCAATCCCAAAGCGGCTAAAGTCGTAAAGCCTAGGGAAATTGGAGTAGGATTATACGTTGGGGTTGGTGAAGGATTGGGTGTTGGTGTGGGAGTGGGATAGTATGTCGGTGTTGGTGTGGGAGTAGGTGTCGGCGTCGGAGACGTAGAAGTCACCTTGATAACTGTACTGGAATCCAACGTAACTGCAGCCTGAGCCAATGCCCGGCCGTTGAGCTGTGCGCCGGTATTCAACACGATTGAGGTTTGACTCAGTATATTTCCATTGAAGACAGACGTCGTTCCAAGCGTGGCTTGGCCGGCTACCTGCCAGAAAACGTTAGCAGCTTGTGCTCCACCAGCCATAATAACTCTTGCGCCTGCGCTAGCAGTAAGATTTCCTGCTATCTGGAAAATCCAGACATCATTGGCACTGCCCGAAAGAGTGACATCACCCGTTACGGTCACGCCTGTCCCCCATTTGTATGTGCCGGGAGCAAGCGTCAAGCCGCCGATAGCTCCGCCACTCACATCGGTAGAAGTAGCTGCCCTTCCCGCGGCATCAGTGTATGCAGCTTGCATATCAAAAACCGCAGTAGTCATTACAGAAGGAGTAGGAGCCATATAATTGGCTGCATATACTTTTCCTGTTACCAGGGCTGAGGTTGAAAACATAGTCGAAGCATCCATTATTAATCCGAATCCAGTTATATAAGTCGCTGCTGCCGGGCTAACTCCGATATCACCTATAATTGAGGTAGTCCCGGTAGTTGAAATGCCTGTTTTTGCCAGAACCGCAAAATTAGCGGCTGTTCCAAGATTTACTGCCGTTGGACCTGCCGCGAGTGTGGCAACCGGCCCAACAAGACTCAGAGCCAAGGAGACAATCGCTGTCACTGCTACTGAATTTGTATTAAACTTTTTCATTTTTTATTTAATAATTTATTTTTTTATTTAATGAATTAATTAGCGGTCGACCTCCAGCCCAATTAATCTAATTATAATTATATCAGCCCTCCCCCTTGCCATCCAAGAGAAGTATTGGGGATAACTTCTGCCCCTTCTAAAAAGAGTGGGGTCAATTATCACAAAACCACCCGAATGGGTGGTTTTGTGATGTGATAATTTTAGCCATGCGCATAGGGCGCAGTAACCTATCACGACTTGGCTCTACTATTTCAAGAACTTTTGAAAATTCGGCACTTAGCCTATAACCACTCGGTTATAAAATACATTCCAATGCTCCGCGGCCAGGACTCGAACCTGGAACCATCTCCTTAACAGGGAGCCGCTCTACCATTGAGCTACCGCGGA
>CAYSDF010000038.1:0-8104 GCA_964429675.1 uncultured Candidatus Saccharibacteria bacterium | reverse complement strand
GAGCCGGAGAATTATTTGGCACAATATCTAAATCCCTCTTTGGTTGGGGATTTTTTCTTGTACCGATGGCCTTTGTACTTTTAGGATTATCATTTGTTAAATCTCTTGAGAGGAAGATCTATCTGAGCGCTGTTTTTGGGACGTCACTATTCGTCTTATCGATCCTAGGTATATTTTATATAATCGGTCACGGAGAGTTCAGTCAGAGAGTAGTTCAAGGCGGATATTTTGGATTGATACTTGGTTATCCATTTTTTGCAATGACCGGATTTTCAGCATCTCTGGTTATATTTATCGCACTTATTTTTATATCTCTACTTCTTAGTCTAAATATTCCGATCAGGAGGCTTGTAGAGAGAGAAGAGAAAGAAGAAAAATTGGTGGACAATATTGTTGTTAAAAATGCTATCGAACCTAATAAGGACGAACGAGGAAAGGCCAGGTCCCAAGCTGCTACTGCTAAAACAGTCAAGGCTGATATATCTGACAAAGAGTTTGCTATCAAGAACATCAAGCTCGGCAAGTGGACTCTTCCGCCATTTGAATTGTTGCATGGAGATGGGGACCAACCGACCACGGGGGATATCAACGCCAGTGCTAATATTATCAAAAGAACTCTCAGTAATTTCGGCATCGAAGTTGAAATGGGAGAGGTTTCTGTCGGGCCGACCGTGACACGCTATACTTTGCGTCCGGCGGTTGGTGTAAAACTTTCCAAGATTACCGCATTAAACCCAGACTTATCATTGGCATTAGCTGCTCATCCTATTAGAATTGAAGCTCCGATTCCTGGTCAAGCTTTGGTTGGAGTTGAGGTTCCCAATAAGAAAGTAGCAGTCATAGGTCTTCGCAATCTGTTGGAGCATGACGATCATAAGAAATCAAAATATTTTTTGCCTTTGGCGATTGGCCGAGATGTTGCCGGAACAGCTGTTTTTGCCGGTCTTGAGAAAATGCCCCACTTGCTGGTGGCTGGAGCAACGGGCAGTGGTAAATCAGTCTCTATTAATACTATTATCTTGTCGTTGCTTTATAAGCATTCACCGGAAGTTTTGAAGCTTATTCTGGTTGATCCCAAGAGAGTTGAGCTCACTTTATATAATGGAATTCCTCATTTGATCACGCCGGTTATCACAGAAGGCAAGAAAGTACTTGGTGCTTTGCGCTGGGCCGTCGGCCAGATGGAGGGCAGATTTGAGACGCTATCGAAAGCCGGCGCGCGCGATATCTTTTCTTACAATGCCAAACAAGTTGCTGCTAAAGAAGAAATCATGCCCTTTATCGTAATCGTCATCGATGAGTTGGCAGACTTGATGGCTTCTCATGGCAGAGATGTGGAGGCGGCCATTGTCAGATTGGCTCAGATGTCCCGGGCAGTTGGAATCCATTTGATTGTTTCGACCCAGAGGCCGTCAGTAGAAGTCATTACCGGTACCATCAAGGCCAACATTACTTCCCGCATGGCTTTCCAGGTTGCCAGTCAGGTAGATTCTCGAACAATTCTTGATATGTCGGGTGCCGAGAAATTACTTGGCAACGGAGATATGCTTTATCTGGCCGGTGATAGCGGCAAGCCAAAGCGTCTTCAGGGATCTCTTGTTTCAGAAAAAGAGGTCAAAGATGTTATTAAATTTATTAAGTTGCAGGCTGAGGAGCTTGGAATCGGAGAAGAGGAGCAAGACCTTAAGGTTGATTTTAATGCTCCTGTATCATCTGGAATGTTTGGAGGAGAAACTGAAGGGGGAGACGAGGGTGATGACATGTATGGAGAGGCCAAAGAAGTTGTGGTTCAGGCCGGCAAGGCCTCAGCCTCACTACTTCAACGCCGGCTTAAAGTTGGCTATGCAAGAGCAGCTCGTTTATTAGATTTACTTGAAGAAAAAGGCATCATCGGTCCTGGTGAGGGCGCAAAGCCAAGAGATGTATATATCCGTCCTGATGGTACTGTGGCTCAGGAGCCTGCCAATTTAGCGATGACAGGTAGCAGAGAGAGTGGAATTAATGCGGATTCGCCTGAGGCAGAAGCGGAAGAAGTTTAGATAATTTTAATTATTACATAAAAAATCTCCTTGGCCATTTGGCGGAAGGAGATTTTTTATCCAGGGAAGTTACCGGGATAGTTCAAATGCCTTGAGAGTATGGACTAGCTGGTCGACTTCTTCCCAGCCGGTTTTGTAGTCGTAGTTGTAGCGGGCAGGGAGAGCCATAATCCATTTTGAATTTTGACCTAAAAGACTTGGCGGGATCGGCGCCGCGCCGACAGACCATTCTTCGTTCTGGATGTGAGCCCATTGAGTAGGGGTGAAAATCATTATAGGCATGACCTCGCGGGGATTTTGAGCGGTGTCTAGGGGATGGTGTAATTCAATTAGCTGGAAACTATCAACTACGCCGTTGTTGGTTTTGGTCTTTCCCTGGCCGGGCAGGCCACTAACGTCATATATGTCTTCTTTGATTTGATTAACCGTATATCCCTTCCAGCTGTCGGGTAGGGCGATGTAGAATCCAAATTGGTCATTGCGGTAAGTAGTGGAATTGACCTGGGGAGTGGCGGAAGGACGAGGAGTAAAGGTGGGGATCGGGGTCTCTGTTGTTTGGAAAGGGTAGAGATTAAAGTAATAGGCCGAGGCGAAGTAACCGGCGATGGCTAGACCAGCAACGATAGTAATCGTGACGGTAGATTTTTTCATATTAGAATTTTTATTTAATGGTTTATTTGTAATTTTGTCCTCCGGCTGGCGGATGTCATTTGGAATTTCTGATCCAAGTGCTCGTTCTACGTCGTTAGCATCCCATCCACCGCTCAAAAGAGTCTCTCGGATTTGATTATCAGGCATTCCTTGGCTTCGCGATTGTTTTATGTAATTTAATATTTCCTGAGAAAGCATATTTTTATTATAGCATATTCTAGGTTTCCCCCGCTACATATACCCTTGATTTTTTAGTAAGAATGTGATATATTATGAAATAGTTCTCTAACTACAAAGGAGTGGGCAGATGAGTCCATTAATTTGGGCTGGCAGTATCCTTGGCCTTCTGACCTACTTCCCACTTTGGAAGCAGATCAGAAGCGGTGATGCCGATCAGAATCTATTTACTTGGGCGTTGTGGGCTGCTTTAGACGGCATTGTTGCGGCAGCGATCATGTCCAAAGGTGGCAGCTTCCTTCTACCGGCCATCTATGCCGTAGGGAGCTCGGGAACCACATTTTTTATATTGCGGTCAGGGAAGAAATCTTCCTGGACTATGATTGAAACTTTGGTCATTTTCCTTGTTTTGGCTAGTATGACCATCTGGTATCTATATGGCGGTAAGGTTGCCACCATTGCTGGTACCATAGCGATGGTTATTGCCAGTATCCCTCAGCTGGTTGATGCCTGGAAAAAGCCTAAGGAAATGCCGATCTTAGTATTTACCAGCTATCTAGTCGCTAACTCATTAGTAACCGCAGGTGGCAAGAGTTGGTCTATCGAGGAGCGGTTTTACCCAGTAAGTGCTGTTCTCGTCTGCTTTCTTTTTGTTGTGTTCTCCGTTCGTAGGTTCTGGCTGAAGTCTATGCCGACTCAGTCCAGCTAGCCCCGCTTTAGCAACTAAAGGCGGGGCTTTTCTGTTTTTTGACCTTTGGCAGGATTAGTAGTATAATCTAGCGACCATTTAGTAACTTAAAAAGGAGAAGACGTGTCTGAAAAAGGATTGGCTGGAAAGATAGATCAGCTTAGTAATCAGGTTATCGAGATTGGCGCCGGGATAGTTGAGGTCACTATTAAGGTTAAGACCATTGAAAAACGATACGAAGAGCAAAGTGTAGAGTTGATGCAAAGATCGGCCCAGGCTAGTGAGGCAAGAGAAGAAGTCATACGTCTGAAGACTGAAATGGCAGGTCTGAAGGAGCAGATACTACTAAAAGAATTAGGATTAGATCCTGGCAGTCCCGAACAACAATTGCTAGAATCTAAAAATGAAGTACGGCGGTTGATGATGTTGATAAAAATTCACCGTGATCAAACCGGCCATAACTTGTGCTGGATGAATGATGTGCGTTTGTGGCGGGAAGCTCTCAATGATCCCACTATCGAATATCCTCATAAAACTATTCCTCCCAAAATAGAATTTCTAGACTTAGGATGCAAAGCCTATTGCGGAGGCTATTATGAATCAAGACATCATCCGGTTGAACCGCCGGATGGCCCAATGCCCCAATTTCCAAACCCTTAAAAGTAAGGGTTTTTTGTTTTCTTAGTCTTAGTAGTATAATAAAGATAGAAGAATTTCTAAAGTTTAATATTTAAAGCAATCTTTTTTGTTAGGTCGATTTAATTTTTATCGGCTATACCATGAGGATGCCTTAATAAAGTATGTATAAATCTATAAAATCAGTCCATGTAATGGTAGTAGTAGCAATGTGCTTCGGGATGATTTTGGGCTTCGTTATCGCCCGGAATCCCGGTTCGTTTGCTCTGGCTGATGAATCTAATACAACTACAGGAGATAATACACCCGTTAATCATGATACTCTTGAGCAGATATATCAGGCGGCTTTTGGCCGGCCTGCCGATACTGAGGGCTTGCAGTTCCATGTAGGTAAACCATTGCAGCAGGTTCTACATGACATAAATAATTCCGATGAGAAGGTATATTACGGAGCGCTGTTTAAAGCCGTTAAGTCGTATGAAGAAGCTGTCCGCGCACCCGGAGATTTAAGTGCTGCAGATAAGCAAAAGTATCTAGATAATATCAATTCAGCCCTCGCTACTTTACTGGCCTGGGTTGAGACTTTGCCATCTAGGCCCATCTGCGATGGAGCTGTTGGTCCGGAAGAGGCAAGACAAGCCATTATGGAGGCCTATAATAAAATGAGCTCGGCGGCTCAGGCAAATGCTGAGCATGGTATTTTTGATGCTACAGATCACATCGGTCCTCCAGCAAATATTCAACTCCCCGTCATGCGTTGTCTTCAAAAGCCGACTCCCACAATAACTCCGATTAAAACATGTTTGCCGCGTCCGCTCTGTCTTGATGCCGAACCTAGGTGTATGATCCCGGAACCAATGGGTGGATGGTGCCCACGACCAAGCTGGAGCCCGGTAGCTTGTACCGCTGATGCGAAGATCTGTCCCGATGGTTCGTCTGTCGGAAGGACGGGGCCTAATTGTGAATTTAAAGTTTGCCCGACACATACCCCGACTCCAACTGTGACACCGACTATAACCCCAAGTTCGACCCAGAATATTTAGTAGGATTTTAAAGTACCTCAACTCAAATCAGCCCCTTGGGGCTGATTTGAGTTGAGGTCTGTCTAGCTTTAGTGATGTTCTGTATCTTGCTTTTTTATTCGCATTTTTCTAATATAGGTAGATATTAAATTAATTCGTATATTACAAAATATGGCTAAAAAAGAAGAACAAGCAACAAAAAACAAGCATGTCGATATGACGGTTAAAGAGATTCAGGAGAAGTATGGCGAAGGTTCGATAATGAAACTAGGCGAGGTGGGAAAGGTAGACGTCGATGTTATCTCTACTGGATCTATCTCGTTAGATTTAGCATTGGGAGTCGGCGGTGTTCCTCGAGGCAGAATTATCGAGGTATATGGTCCGGAAAGTTCAGGCAAGACGACCCTGTGTCTGCATATTGTATCAGAAGCTCAGAAGAGCGGCGGTGTAGCGGCGTATGTAGATGCTGAGCATGCCTTAGATCCTGAGTATGCCAAGAAGATCGGCGTTAAGCTGGACCAGCTTTTGATTTCTCAACCCGATACTGGCGAGCAAGCGTTGGATATAGTAGAGTCCCTTGTTAAATCAGGTGGTGTGGATGTTATAATAGTTGATTCTGTGGCTGCATTGACACCAAGAGCCGAGATAGAAGGGGAAATGGATCAACAGCATATGGGTCTTCAAGCCAGGCTTATGTCTCATGCTCTTCGAAAGCTGACAGCTATTGTAGCTAAATCTAAAACAACCGTTATTTTTATAAACCAACTGCGCATGAAAATCGGAGTTATGTTCGGTAATCCCGAGATAACGACTGGGGGATTGGCTTTGAAATTCTATTCTTCGGTCAGAATTGAAATCCGTCGGGCGGCACAGATACAAGCCGGGGAAAAGATCGTCGGCAACAGGACTAAAGTCAAAATCGTTAAAAACAAAGTTGCTCCGCCATTCAGAACTTGTGAATTTGATATTCTCTACAACGAAGGCATCTCGCATTACGCCGACGTCGTAAATACGGGCGTTCATTTTGGTATTGTTACTAAAGCCGGAAGCTGGTTCAACTATGGCGAGCAAAAGCTCGGACAGGGGATTGAAGGCTCGCGTCAGTATCTCAAAGAGAATCCAAAAGTAGAAAAAGAAATCGTTACTAAGATAAAAGAGGCCGCGGTTAAAGAGGCTTAATCCTCGGCCGAAAGTCCTGTTCTGATTTTTATCGTGCTCCTATAGGCTTGCTCGTAAAAATAAATAGTTACTAGTTCATCTTCCTGCCAATCCTGTAAATGATAAAAATCAGAACAGGACTTTCAGCTTGATTTTGTCAGCCCCTCTTGACAGTTTTTATTAGGGGAGTATATTAAGTATCCAAGTCTATCAATATGTCAGTAAATATAAATCGTCAACTAAATACTAAAAGTTATAAAGGCTATAAAGAGCCCAATTTTTACTTGTTTAGCCAAGGTGATTTTATTATTCTGATTATCTAATTTTCTAATTGAACTCTCGATAAAACATCTCGGCTAGACAGGCCGGGATGTTTTATCTAAAAGGCCTAATTATCGGCTCCTGCCCGTCTAGATATGGTTGTTCTTTAAAAAGGAGGAGAAGAGAGTGCAACTAAACGAATTGCCGGATGTTGTTATTGATGCTATGGGTGGATATAAGTTTATCGTAGTTCAAGTTTCTGATGGTAATGATTCCAAGATTGTTATAAGGGCGAATGAGCATTGCGATTATCATCGGGATATTCTTGCGCTTTTAAGGAGAGAGGCCAGCGGTCTTGGCGCGCGGTGTATCGGAGGTGGCAGGATAAATATTAATCCTAATGATAAGGAGATTACCATTTCTGATAGTAGCGGAGATTTTGGCCTAGAGCCGGATCGTAATAAGACGGTGGAAATGCTGCAAGCCACCTTTCCGGAGTATAAGATAATTAGTCGGTAGCTATTTAAAGCCCCATTTTTGGGGCTTTTTGTATGCCAAACTCGCCCTATTGACATTTTATGTAAAAAGAGTATAATGTAGGAGTAGGGTGAAGTAAAGTCTTGCGAAATTAGCCTGCCCTGAGGTTATCTAAGGGGTCGGGATGGTAGTCTAATTTCGCAAGGCTGACGCGAGAAATCCCTTTAATCGGAAGTCTGGGTCTGGCAGAAGCCAGACGCTAATCAGCCTTGCGCCGTTCTTTTTCAGGGAAGCTTAGGCTTCCCTCTCGATCAAAGCCAATTTAGAAAAGTTGATTCTGATCGCGAGGCTGAAGGGACTGTGGAAACGCGGTCGCGGTTTTTGGGCCCGATTCGGTAGGGCACCACGACGAAGTCGTGGTTCGGTAAACCATCAGCCTCGCGTCGTTCTTTTTTAAAACATCGAGAGATAATCTCTCAACAAGAAGGCTTGGGCAACCTGGGCAGGTGCCTAAGGGGGAGGGGACATCTGCCCGTTTCCCTCCCTGTCGCTATTGGCTTTGTCCGTTGAGCCCATCAACAGAAGGACGGATGAGTTCGCTCTCCTAAAGCAGCGATCAAGCTCCAACAAAGGGAGTTGGCATGTATATCGTCATCGACGGTATCGTGTTTACCAGCGCCAAGGCGGCCCAGGACTACAAGTCTGGGAAAGGCCGGGTCGGCCGGTAAGGGGAGAGTCGATCTGGTTGTCAACCAGATCGACTCAGCAAGTTCCGCAAGTGCGGAACTTTTTTGTTGTTCAAAATTTTTCTCAGCCCCTTCCCAATTTCTGACCGCCCGACTCCGTTAACAACTAAACCAATGGTCTCGTCATTTTTCAGACCATTTGGGAACTCTGACTTGGCCATGCGGCTCCCATTCGGGCGGCCGTTCCAAGTCATCCCAAATGGTGCCCAGAAAAATATCCTCAACATTGGGTAGTTGTACTAACGTCGC
>CAYSDF010000037.1:0-8173 GCA_964429675.1 uncultured Candidatus Saccharibacteria bacterium | reverse complement strand
TCTGGGGATCTCCCGCAGGTCGACTGGACCGAGGGACGAAGTGCAAAATTCTAGCCAAGAATTTATGCCGTGCCCCAGAGAGCAAGCTCTCCTGCGGTTAGCATGATACTATTGAGGAGGGGTTTTGCAATGCATTTTTTGCCATGAAAAAGCGGACCCGTAGGTCCGCTGCCGCTGAGTTGAGGTGTCGGCTACCCCTTGTGTGGCGGCTTTCGCCACCAGCATGGGTTCATAATCGCATCGTCGTGCTCCTTCCGGCGACTGCCGGTGGTTTGCGTCCAGTCTTTTCGTCATCTTCGCGACACGTCTAGTACTTCAACAGGGTCCGCGTCGTGTTACCCCTATTGAGAGATCCCGCTTATTGAGCGGGATCAAGGGAGGGGCCACGGCAGTCTGCACCGTGTTAGAGAGTCGCGCCTGCGCCTCCATCTTCACACGAAGGAGTTGTGCGACTAACCGCGGCCATTTTGGAGCGCTTAAAGAGCTCGAAACAGCCAACAAACAAGAAACTACTAGAGATATACTACTAAGAGATTCTAATCTAAATCCTTAAAGGCCTAAACTGTATTACTTGATTGCCTGGATAACTAGATATTTTGAGGTATTTGCTGGCTTTTTCGAGCCCTCGCCCTTCGATAAACTCAGGGTTAAAGCTCGTTTGTATGTAAAGAACTGACCGTTATTTATCCATTATAGCAGATTCATATATAATGTCAACCCCCTCAGATAAACCGCACTTCCGGCTCTAATTTCACCCCAAACCTGCTATTTACATCTTTTTTAATCTTTTTAGCTAATATTTTAATTTCTCCAGAGGTTCCTTTGCCGTAATTTACCAGAACCAAGGCATGCTTTTCTGAAACTCCTATATTACCTAGTCTTTTCCCCTTCCAGCCGGCTTTTTCTATTAGTTGGCCAGCGAAAAGTTTTACAAAACCAAGTCCGGCTTCTCTGCCCTTAATATCTGAATGTTCATTTGTTATCTTGTTGAAATGCTTTAACCGTACAACTGGATTCTTAAAGAACGACCCGGCAGTACCAATATGCAAAGTTGGATAAACCAGTTTTGATTTCCGAATCTTAATCAAAGCTTTTCTTACTTCATTTATGGTCGGCTTCCTATTCTCAAAATATTTGATGAGGTCGGGATATTCAATTTTAGGAATCGGATTTTTAGATAGTTTTAAATTAGCGCTAAGGACAATATAATCCTCCCCCTCTTTATGCTGAAAAATACTATCGTGATAACCGAACCGGCAATCTTTATTGGATAGTTTTTTGATTTCTCCTGTCTTAATATCAAGCACTTCCACGTTTTCCAGAATATCCTTTAGCTCCGAACCGTAGGCGCCTATATTCTGATACACCGCCCCACCCATAGTTCCGGGAATTAATGATAAATTTTCTATTCCGCCCCAGCCCTTTTTAACCGTCTTGGCTACAATGCTATCCCAAACTTCTCCAGCCCCGACCGATACTAGACTGCCTTTATTAGAAAATTTGATACCTTCCAAAGATATTTTGATCACCAGTCCGGCGATGCCTTCATCGGGCAACAAAATATTACTCCCGCCACCCAAAATGAAAAGTTTTAGCTTTTTATTTCTTGAAAATTTAACTGCTTTTTTGAGATCTTCAATACTCCTTGCCTCTACAAAAAACTTAGCCGCCCCCCCAATCCCAAAAGTAGTATACCTGGCTAGTTTTATATTTTTCTTAATTGTCATAGTTGACGGTTTTATAGTTCTATTATACCATCACCAAAGTTCTTCTACATTAGGAGGCCCGATGTACTTTGCTTATCCTAACTTTGTACTCCTGACATTGTTTGGAATAACATCTGCTCGTCTTTTCTACCTATACAAAACCGAGCGCAATGGGTTTGATCTTTATTTGACCCGCCTCGCAATTCTATTCTCATTGGGTAGTCTTTTTATCCCAACTTCATTCTTAATCAGCATGTCCCGTCTTTACTTCCCCTAACCCCGCCAAGGCGGGGTTTTTAAATTCTAAGAATAGCCAAAGCCCTCTCTAATTTTTATCATTTAGATATTTGGCAGGAAGACAAATCAGTAATTATTTATTATTACGAGCTGTCCTATAGGAGCAGGATAAAAATTAGAGAGGGCTTTGGCTTCTATCCCGGCCCTTTAAATGCCGAATGCCCTTTGTGTAAACTATGCCCATGATTTTTATTCTGGGGCTATCATTAGAAGTATTCCCGATAAACATGTTTCTTAAAATCGGCATTCTAAAGAGCGGGATAAGTATTTGTAACTGTGCTCGTTACACTGCGCGCAGACAAATACTTATTTATAATACACCCTTCCTGCAATCCTTAAATCAATATATTGAGGTTTGAAGTTAGGATCGCCCGCCTTGTCATTTAAAAATATCTTCAAAATTTCTACTTGGCTTGCAATATCAGAATCTACATTAAATTTAAGATCATATCCACCGCCGACAGACAGATTAAAATCACCGGCCGAATTATCGGGGATAGTGGCTTCTTTTACTATTATATTTATACTTTTCAGTTTATCAACGGCAGTTTTTATACTATCCAAAAAACTCTTATCTATACTGCTATAAGGACTACCGTCCACTGTCCTAGCGTCATTAATAGTTAAGAAGAGAAAGCCCGACGACTTAATCGCCTCCCCCCAGAGCACTCCATCCTCATCAAAATAATGGCAACTTGTGGTGAGCGGCGTCAAACCATGCCCATCGCTAAAACACCAAACACCTGAAGGCTTTCTCTCTACCAGATTCAAAACCAGCCCATGCCTGAAGTTTTTCTTAATATCAACTTTCTTTAAAATCGGCAGGTCAGTCAATAATTTCTCTTTTATTTTCTCGGCATTAAATAACAGGATGTCTTTTTGAGGCTCAAGATATTTAAACTTCTTAGACTCTATCGCCGTCCTTACATCTGCCATAACCGAGCTTGAATCAACAGTTTCAAGTCCGTTTATACTAATGTCCCTGATATCCAAAGCTTTAGAGAAAAATAACAAATATACCGCCCCACTAAGCACGGCTCCGACAACCACCAGAGAAATTACCATCTTAAAAACAAAACGGCGCCTTCTGTCGCGCGCCAAGGTATCTCTATAGTTAGCATTTCTTACTGGGTTCATTTTATTACCTTAATCCCGCCCATATATTTATGTAAAACCTTGGGAACTTTTACTGAGCCATCTTTTTGCTGGTAGTTCTCTACTATTGCTATCGGAAAACGGCTAGTTACAACGGCAGTGCCATTAAGAGTGTGAACAAAGTCAGTTTCTCCGTCAGTCTTGCGGTAGCGGATATTCAATCGGCGAGCCTGATAGTCGGTGCAGTTTGAAGTGCTCGTGACCTCACCGTAATCATTTTTCATCGTCATCCATGCCTCAATGTCATATTTACGATAAGCTGGCCCGCCTAAATCACCGGATGCAATATCTATCACCCTGTAAGGCAACTCCAGGCCGTCGCAGATTTCACGCTCTATATTTAAAATTTCCTGGTGCATTTTATCGCTATCTTCCGGCTTGGAATAAACAAACATCTCTAATTTAGTAAATTGGTGAACTCGGTATAGTCCTTTTGACTCGCGGCCGTAAGCGCCGGCTTCGGTCCTGAAACAATGAGAAAGAGCTACATATTTTTTGGGACCATCTGATAAGTCTATTATTTCATCTTTATGATAGCCACCGACAGTTATTTCGGCTGTAGCAATCAAGTTTAAAGATATGTCCTGCTGCTCCGTTGTGACTTGGTAGACTTGAGATTCCGGCCCTCGAGGATTAAAACCTATGTCTGAAAGAATTTCTCCTTTTGCCAGATCAGGAGTTTCCAATAATGTGTAGCCATGCTTAGTGACTACATCTATACCATAATTAACAAGAGCTTGGTTTAAGCGAACTAAAGAATTCTTAGAAAAATAAAATTTTGCCCCGGCGACCTTAGCGCCGCGCTCAAAATCTATCATATCCAAAGCAAGCATCAGTTCTTCATGATCTTTGGCTTTAAAATCAAACTTAGGCGGATTGCCGCTGGTCGCGACAACTTTAAAATCTGCTTCTCCTCCAACCGGAGAATCAGGATGAGTAAGATTCGGGACCTTAAGTAGTATCTGCTTGTATTGTGATTCGATTTCCTTTTCCTGGCCCTCAAGTTTAGCAATCTCATCTCCGACAGAGCGCATTTTTACTATCTCTTCCTCGCTCGGCTTACCCTGAGACTTTTTATTCCTTTCAGCTCTTAGCTGTTCAACTTTTTTTATGTTATCCCTCCTTGCCTCGTCCAATTCTAAGAGTTTATCAATATCAACCTCAATCCTGCGGTCTTTGCAGTTTTTCTTCACTAACTCCGGATTTTGCCTGATGAATTTGATGTCTAGCATCGCAGCGCGGGCCCACGAACATTAAAGGTAAATTTTAATAAAGAAGATCCCTTTCTTAATGCTTCCGAGAGATTTGCTTCTTTATTAAGAATTTACTGGTAACTGGGTCTCCCGCTAGGGCGGGATTAGAGCCAGTTATTAATGTTTGGGGTCGCTGTTGTTATTTTTCTTCTGGCCTCATTAATGGGAAAAATACTGTTTCTCTGACCGGCTTGTCCATTATGAATGAGCATACTCTCTCTGACATGCCAAATCCGGCCGTTGGCGGCATTCCGTACTCAAGAGCCTGGACATAATCCTCATCCATCATTTGAGCCTCTTTGTCGCCTTTTTCCCGAAGCTTAGCCTGTTCTTCAAAACGCTTTCTTTGATCTATGGGATCATTGAGCTCAGAAAATCCTTTACCCAACTCTGTTCCTCCGGCCACTATTTGAAATCTCTCTACTCTGTTTGGATCTTTAGGCCATCTTTTAGCCAACGGCTCTATATCAACGGGCGGTAAAATCAAAAATCCCGGCTCGACTAGATGCGGGCGGACTTTTTTCTTAAAGATAACATCAATCAATCGTCCCCGGCCGATGTGCTTTTTGGTATCAATCCCCTCTCCCTGGGCATATTTTTTAAGATCCGCTTCTTTCACTTCAGAAAGGTTCAAGCCGGTATGCTTTTTGAAAACTTCATAATAATCAATTCTCTCCCATGGCTTTGACCAGTCTATAGTCTGGCCTTGATACTGATGACTTAATCCGCCAAGAGTTTCCTTGATAGTATATTTATAAAGATTCTCCATTATTTCCATCAATTTTTCGTAGTCAGTATATGCCCAATACATTTCCATCTGGGTATAGTCCTGTAAATGCTCCTTGTCGATGCCTTCATTTCTAAAGATTCTTCCAATTTCAAAAACCTTGTCATATCCGCCTACGATCAGACGCTTAAGATACAACTCCGGAGAAATTCTAAGATACAGATCAATATTCAGTGCATTCATGTGGGTAGTAAAGGGCTCGGCATCAGCACCACCGGATATTTGTTGCAGTATCGGCGTCTCAACTTCCAGCCCGCCTTCTTTGATTAAGAAATCCCGCATCGCTTTCCAGAAACGGGCCTTCTTAACAAAAAGCTCCCGTTCTTCGGGACTCATTATTAGATCCAAATACCTTCGGCGAAGTCTTTCCTCAACATCCTGAAGACCATGCCATTTTTCCGGCAGAGGCAGTAAGGCTTTTGTCAGAATTTTATAAGCACTCGCCTCCAATGTCTTCTCTTCTTTCTTAGTAGTAAACAGCTTACCTTTAACCTCAATAAAATCACCTATATCTACGTAATCTTTAAATTGGGAGAATAATTCCTTACCAACCCCATCTTCCTTTACAAGTACCTGAATCTTGTTTCCATCTGTAATATCAAGAAATATTGCTCCACCATGTCCGCGCATGGCAATAATTCTGCCGGCAAGAGTTATAACTTTGCTCTCTTTCCAATCATCATAATTCTTTAAAGCCTCAGAAATAGCAAATTCTCGCCCAGAAATTGCCGGATATGGATCAACCCCAGACTTTTTTAGTCCGTTAACTTTATCTATTTTAGTCTTACGAATTTCATCAAGGGCCATACCAGGTAGTAGAAGTTCCAGTTATCTTTATGCTTTATTAGAGTAAGCCGTAAATAAACGAGGAACAAATTTATAATACGCGTCAGGTTAGTGATGATAGCAACCACAAAAAGCATCTGGAATTTTCACTACCTGGCATGAACTAATAATAGCAAAATAAAATACAAAAAACCAGGTAGTAGATTTTTGAGATACGCCGGGCGTAAACAGTCGAAGACAACTTAAAAATTCACTACCTGGAAAGCCACAAATTATGGCCTAAAACCTGCCTCTTGACAAATACCTATAAATCATGCTATAATTACAACAGAACCTGACAACCGGGCTAAAAGGCCCCCAACAACAACGGAGATACCCATGTTGCTTGACGCTCGCTTCTTCCCCAAGACCCAGCGTGGCCACACGATCCCCCGAATCACAAGGCAGACCAAGAACGGCGTCGTGATGGTCTGCCCGGCCGAGGGCTGCGACGGTGGCAAAAACCACTTCCAGTCACAGGAGGCCGGCGCCGAGGCCTGGGCCACCGAGCGCGGCCTGGAACCCTCACAGGTGACGATCCTCACCGCGTGAGGAGCACATCGCAAGTACCCCAGCCGCAGTTTCACGATGAAACTGCGGCTGGACGAAAGCGGTGTTTTTTGTTGCTCAAATATTATCTTGATCCCGCACCTTTTCTATAAATACAGAAAAGGTGCGGGATTGACATCGCCTCATTTAAATATTATTATCCCGTAGTACTTTGATAACCGGATCGGAGAAAAACATGGCTAAGACCCGCGTTTTACTTGGAATAGTTATAGTACTTTCTGCATTGTCTTTTATAATTTCAATGCACTACGTAACAACTCAGAATAGCGTCATAGGCTATGTGGCTTGGGCAACATTAATGCTATCACCCCTGACCTTAATTTCCGGCTTATTTATGTTAATTTTTTCTTTCTTCAGAGTTCATCAAACTCCCGACGGAAGACTGGCCTATAACCCTAATAATTTCTATTGGAAGTGTTTGAGTAAATTTTACAGTTCGGGCTGGAAAGATAATATCTCACTTTGTGAAGCTTTCTGGAAAACAGTTATGTTTGTCGGATCCAATATTATTGTTGCTGTGGCCTTGTTAATGTTTAGTATGTTAGCATACTTGTTAATCACAGAGGGGTGGCCAAAGAATGTTCACTTTGATCCCAAGCAAATAGCATTTTTTATTTCTCTTGCATTGACGATTTTGGGCGTAGCTATTGCTGGAGGCGATGGCTATAAATCAAAGTTTAGAAATTATACAGGTCTTGCCTTTATAGCTTTTGGCCTTGTCGTTGTGCCCATATATATGGCCGGTATCCTTTTGTACCTTAAGTTCGCATTAGCTTTTATCGGAATAATGGGTGCATTTTTAGGAGCTATGTATCTGTTTATGTGGCTAATCTCAAGAGTTGCTTCTTCAGATAGTCTTCTGACCAAATTCTTCAAAGCATTAAAGGATAACTACTGCCCCATCCTTGTTGCCGATACTCCTGAGCAAGAAAATTCTTAATAACCAAAACCCCGCCAAAGCGGGGTTTTTAATTTAAAAATTAGGCCTACTTAACTTCCAAAATCTTATAATCAACCGGGCCTTTAGGAGTTAAGACTTTAACAGCATCTCCCTTTTTGTGACCCAAGAAGGCTTTGCCGAGTGGAGATTCATTAGAAATGAAGCCTTTGAGCGGATCTGACTCAGCAGCTCCCACTATAACAAAATGCTGAGTGCCGTTCTTTGATTGAACAGTAGTGCTTGAACCTACCTCGATAGTCCCCTTACCAGTACTGCCGGTAAAAATTTTAACATTCTCAAGAATGCTTTTAATCTCTTCTATTCTGCCCTCGTTGATAGCTTGAGATTCTTTGGCGCTATCAAAAGCAGCATTTTCAGATATGTCGCCTTCTTCCTTGGCTTCTTTAAGGCGCTTAGCGATATCGGCCCTTTGAACATTGACCCTTTCTTCCAACTCATTCTTAAGCTTCTCCAAACCTTCCTTACTAAAGTATTGATTATCCATCCCGTTAGAGACAGGTTGCGACCGGGTCGTAACCGTGCCTAGTTAATTAGTCTTATTGTCCCGTTAAAATTACTCTAGCCACCGCCAATCTAATACTGTTGCTGGCTATGTCTCTAACGGGATTAATAATTAAGG
>CAYSDF010000036.1:0-8518 GCA_964429675.1 uncultured Candidatus Saccharibacteria bacterium | reverse complement strand
TGGCCTGCATTTGCTCCTCCGGCAATAGCAGCATTTCTAAGAAGATCCGCTTCAGCGAGATACATTGATCCAATCTGGTTGTATATTGAAGCGTCATTAGGTCTTAAATCTATTGATTTTAGATAGGCACTCTCGGCGAGACTATCTACTCCCTGCACAAGAGTTAGAAGACTTTGATACACGACTCCAAGATTTTCCCAGTTAGCCGCTTCTTGAGGATTTATTTCGGTAGCTTTTTTGCCAAGATTAATTGCCGTAGCAATATAATTTTGAATTCTAGAGTTCCTATCAGCACTGGCCTTTTTATTAAGTTCATTAGCAAGCAAATTAAGGGCTGTTTGAGAAGCAGAGCGATAGTATCTATCGTCCTGACCATTCCAATTTATAGCCTCCACTAATAATCCTGCTACGATGGTATTGTCCTTAGTAGCTAGGGCCTGGTCATATTTAGCATCCGCTATATAAATCGTAGCACCGAAATAAACTCCGACCAAAACCAATATAAGCCCTGCAATAAAGCCAAGAGATGAAACCAAAGATAAAGACATTTTATCTTCTATGTTAAAGTCCCTGCTTTCTTTATTCCACAGAACGAGCACAGTTAGCGCTATAAAGACATATAGCATCATCATGGTCGTAATATTGAATGGATACAAGAAGAAAGCCACAAGGAGTGCTGCCGTAGTAGCAAGGACACCGGCATCTTGCCCAAGGTCATTAGAGTCTTTGTTCTCTAATGGATATAGACGAAACTTCCAAAATGCCCAGCCGATACACCACAATAGAAACAAAAGTGCGGCCGCCATTACTAATCCTCCATTTACAATAAAATTAAAGACCTCCGAGGTAGCGTCATAAAACTTTACTTTGGAGAGAGTAGTGTTCGCTAAACGGCTAGCTCCGTATTTATCAAATGCCATGGAGAAATTCTCTAATCCATACCCAAACACAGGTCTTTCTTTAATAGCGGACTTAGCTACATTAGTGGAGAGGCTAAAAGATGGTGACACCTCTACCGGAAAATTCTTTTTGACGGCCGATAGATTGAAATTAACAACCATGAGGAAGACCCCCAGAACGATAACCGTCATAGGAAGAACTAATTTGGAAATTTTAAACTTACTTCCTGCTAAATTTTCAAAAACTATCATCGCGACCATGCCCGCTATCGCCACGACCCAGAATACCCACCAATTCAAGATAACGAGTACTATTACGGCCAATACGGCACCGACTTTCTCCAAATGAGCCATTTTAATCCAGCGTAAATCTATCTTATTTTTGAGAAAGAACGCTAAGCTAACTGCCGATAGGAGGCCCAGCGCATTAATAGATCCCACGGTATTGAAGGCTCGCGAATTAGCAAGAGGCAATTTTATAAGATAAATCTCTAGCATCTGCAATAAACCGTAAAGAAGCGCCAAGACGATAGATAGCTCCAGAAATGATTTTAACTTTTTACCTTTATCATTAAAGCTATTAACGATAAGAAAGTATAGCAACGATAAAGACAGAATACTGACAAAAGAATCGCTGAAATTAACAGAAAGACCGAACAGACTTTTAAGCTTATTTATGGAAAAAATAGTCGCCAGAAGAGCCGCAACTGTGATAGCGGCAACTCCTTTATCTACCGGATTAGATCGCCAAGTTAACCATCCTGAGGATACAACTCCCAAAAGCCAGGCCACTATGCCAACTCCGGCAACAACCATAAGAAGCATCATTTTATTAAGCTCTAGAGCGCTGGTAGTCCAGGGCAAAAAGAATAAGGGCACCAAAAAAACTCCTAAATACAATGCCCATTGGGAAATTGTAGTGTATATTTTCCCTTTATTAGGATCCCTTGGCTCTCTGACTACTTCCGGAGTGTATTGGGTTTCACTATATCCTTGGACCTTATTCTCTTCCTGAGAGAAAAAATGAGAATCGGCCGCCTGACTTTTCTGCCAAAATTTAAAACGCATTAAATATGGACGCGATTAACCATATACATGTCAATTACCTGTTGGCTATGACCTATAGATGTTCAAACAGCGCAATTAATTCCAATTAGTAATTTGTTAACCAAAAACTATATTTTAATTATAGCAGAAAAAAAATTGAAGCAATGACGAGATATCAACAAGCCATTTCTACTTTCTGTCGTTCGTAAGAAAATAGAAACCCTGAGGGAGAATCAGCTCATACTGGCTAATTCATAACAACTTGAAGTGTAATCGGAGGTCTTGGTCATTATCTATGTGCTCAGTTGTAATAAAACGAACATGCCCCCTAAGGTCCTCCTTTAATAGCAGGTTTTTAAGAAATGAGGGGGCATGAAATGGGTATATCCAAATACTTCTTTGAAACTCCTTAAACCCTATCAACTTAAGTATCTTTCTAAGATAATCCCTATACTGACGCTTGTGTTCCGGGATATCAAAGAAGACCATCCGCCATTTTCCATCCCAGGTCAGTTTTTTCTGTAAATAAGTCAATAATTCAACATTAAAATGGGCTTCTAATGCATCCCCCGTTCCCTCGGGAGCTAAAAGTATGTGCCTACCCTTAATACTGATAAAGCCCGCCTTTTTTAGACGTGTTAAAGAAGACGCTAATGTTTTTTTGCTTTTATCTTTGGAGAACGTGGCAAAATAGGGATGCTTCTCAAGCGTTTTGAGAGTGGCACCTTTGGTAATCCACAAAATTGCCATAATTGTTTTAGCAACAGAGATTTTTTTCATCTTACTAATAATTATACCCAGTTTTCGTTGACTTAAAAGGCCAACGGAGTATCATAAACCTTAATAGTCCCTAGTTTTTCTAATTTAACAAACAGCGACCCCAAACATCTCTAACAGATAATTATATCGGCAACGTCGAGCTAGAGCTCAACGGCCGATTATCTGTTACCAATGAGTTGTTCGTGGCCCCTCGCCGCTATGCCTAAGAAATTTCTCACAGTAAAAGAAGTTGCCCGCCTAATGGAAGTTACTCCCCTAACAGTACGTAATTGGGATGAAAAGGGCAAATTATCCGCCTATCGCCACCCCGTAAACAACTATAGACTATACAAAGTCGAAGATGTAGAAGAATTATTAAAAGAGCTCGGCTTAAGTAAAAACTTGGTAAGGCCGGCTGGAGGATCTAAAGCTAAGAAGCTCAAGATAGACGTCCTATAACTTCCCTTAGAAAATAAAAAACTGCCCATACGGGCAGTTTAGCTTTTAGCTTCACTGACATTATTAGTGTTGTCAGTATTATTGACAGAACTTGGACGGCCATACCTCTTACCACCGAATAAGAATGCGCCATCTACGATCTGGACCGGCTGGAGATAGAACCGGCCGCTATTCTTCTTCTTGTGGATGACCACGAAACCGTGCTGCCAGTTGGGATTCTGCGTATAATGCGGGTCAAGACGGCAGAGGCATCCCATCTCTACTCCGACAAGTACAGTGCCATCAAGCAACGTCTTGTAATACGCGCCCATTCTATGAACATGGGGCTGAATCAAAGACTTAAGCTTCTGCTGAACTAAGTTTCTGGCAGTAAATGAAGATTTCGTAGAAACTTTATAGAAGTGGCCGACCAAGAGGTCGCCATAGTTAGTCGAACTTTCAATTAAGCCGCTATATACGATGCCGATGCCGAACTCGCTAGCTCTTGTAAGCTCGGACAATGCCAGTATTTCCTCTTTATCCCCCGGCCGACGAACACCGGCGAGCTGGCCTGCATTTTCATCGATATAAGCCTGCAAACGATAATCGTGATTTCCAAAAACCCAAGTTATTTCAGCTTTTGGACAAAGTTGCCGCAGTTCTTTAAAGAACCCGTAGATTCTTTCAAAATCTCTCTGAAGACGAGGCTTCAGGTATTTCTTGATTTTACCCTGCTGCTTACTTTCCAGAACTAAGCTGGATAGATTAGTCAGGTCTTCATCGGTAAGAATATCCAGAGGTGAATTAGCAAATCTGGAAATATCCGGAAAATCGGGAAGGTCGCCGTTAAGGAAGACCCTATCCGGCTGATATTCCTTCATAAATCCCAGGACAGCTGCTAGAGCTTCCTTATCCTCGAATCTGAAATGGATATCGCTGATGGCTATTGCCTTTTCCCAGCTTCCGACCTTTGTTGGATCGAGACGATATTCTTTATCGCCCCAGAAGAAACCATACTTAGCAATAGGAACTTGGAAGACCTGAAACCTCTTCTTATCCTTCTCCCGGTATACAACCGAGTAGCCAAGCTGCCAGTTCTTTCCAACCGGCCGCTTGCACAAAGAGAAATTCTCAAAAGCTGAAATAAACTTCGGCTTTTCACCCGGAATAGTGCGGCAAACCCATCCGCCACGTTTAGTGTGGCCCTGAATCAAGGAAACGCCTTCTTGATCCATAAGCATGTGAGCAACTGAGCCGGATTGGCTATCAATACCGCCACGATACCAATGACCGATCACCAGCGATCCGTATTGATAGATATTGTTTCTGGTACCGTTATAGACCTTCTGGATGGCATTTTCCTTGCAGAATTCATCCAGTTGATTAAGCAGCCCCGGAAAGTACTTTTTCAAATAGGAAACGAGGTAATGTTCCTGACAGCCATAAACCCAAATAAGTTCGGCCTTAGGATGCGCCTTTCTAAATCGCTTCAATACGCTGAAGCAGACCTTGAGCTCTTCCCCCAGGGCCCGTTCGAGAGATTTCGAGCCGACAATATGCTCAATCTGATTTGGCGTTAACTTTTTGGTCTTAGCATTCGCCTTTTTATCTGCCCTCTCTCTGGCCGCCTCATCCTTTTTCAATTTGGCGATAATTTCTTTCCGCATCGCTAATACCTCGCGGTCACTGAAAATCCGGAGAGGATTTCTATCAATCTCGGACCTTCTATAAAAATCTAGGATATCGCCATTAAAAATAATGGTGTTGGGATTAAGATCCTTAGTATGCATTAGGCAAAGCTCAATAGCTTTTTCATCGTGGTGAAGCATCAGCGTATTGCTAAGAACCACGGCTATATCTAGCATAGGGCTACCTTCCAGTTTAACGACTTTCATCTCAACCGAAGGAGCCACGACCACCGGGTTCTGCTGTTCAGCGGGAATCGATGGGCTCTCAGTTTTTTTCATCCAACCACTCCTGTAGTTTTAAATGTGCTTTGGCCAAATAATAACAGAATAATAAACTATGGCAATAGGCCTATCTAAAATCCCGTCCCGCCTTCTGGCGGGACGGGATTTTAGATATAAAGGGCCTCTCCCCGCTGCTACCTACATATGTCCCAGATCCAAGGGATACGTGGAGCCGCTTGATCTGACATTGCATAGCCTTAACACTGTCTGAACAAATTCTTCAACCGCCTCGTCATCGGTAATAGAATATTTAATCATTGACCCAGCTCGAATCTTCTGCCATTCCTCTGAGCTGATATCATCAGGCTTTAATATAGGCCCAGGAGCAATAGCATTGATAAAAATACCTTTTGAGCCCAATTCAACGGCTAGAGCTTTGACCATCATAGATATGGCTCCCTTAGTCACTACGTAAGGCAAGTATCCCGGATAAATACGGCCGAGGGAAGTCCGGTCGGATATAGCTACAATATGGCTGCCCGATTTCATTAGCGGCAAAGCCGCTTGGATTGGCCAAAAAGTACCCTTGATATGTGCAGCCACATTTACATCAAAATCCGCCTCCTCTATGACTGAAAGGGCTACCGGCTTAAAAACTGACGCAAGCAATACAAGAATATCAATCTGTTTGAATTCCTTTTTGATTTTCTGTAAAGCCGCAGCAACGCTTTCTTTCTTACTGACATCGCACTGGACAATATAAGATTTCCGGCCGGCCGGCTTTACTTCCTTTGCTACTTCTTCGGCCTCCGCAACTGAAGAGCGGTAGCTGATAATGATGTCGGCACCGCTGTCAGCTAAAGCCAGGGCAATTGATTGCCCGATCCTTTTTCCGCCGGTTATCCAAGCTACCTTGCCTTTTAAATTAGAATTTTTTATTGAGGTCATTATATAAATATATGTCTAAACTTTTTGCAGATATAGAATCCTGGCAATAGAAACATGAGGAAGTGGAGAATAAGAAAGAGCAGTACTACCCAAAGTAATTGATGTCCCTGGATAAAATACATGGTCTGGAGCAATACAGCCGGAACTGCCGATATCGTAAAGGCTACCCCGAAAGGAGTACTGAGATATTTTTTAAAAACCGCATACCCAACAAGGGCCCAGAGAGTGCCATAAAAAATTTTATGTGGAAAATAGCTAGCTGGAACAGAAAAAAATGGACTTGAATGATGGACAAGGTAGTCGATGGCCGTACCCAAGCAAATAATTAACAAGATGAGTCCTGTCCTTTTTATCCAAATCATATTTATTGAGTGACTATAACCGTTCCGGTCATTGAGGGATGGAAGGCACAGTAATAGCTAAAAGTACCGGCATCCCTGAAGGTATAGCTATAGGTTGCGTCAGTATTAAGAGTCGGGCTTGAAGGTCCACCATTCTTCCCGGTTACAGTATGAGCAGTTGAGTCTTTATTGGTCCAGACTACAGTGTCCCCTTTCTTGACGATTAATGACTGCTGGATATATGCAAAGCCTTGAATCGTAACATTATGAGTTACAGGTGAAGGTACAGGTATAGAAGCAGATTTTGTTGGAGTCGGCGATATACTAGATTGGGGCTTCTGGGTCGTCTTTGGCGAATTAGTATCTCCAGAAATAGGAAATTCCGTCGGTGTCAATGTCGAAGATGGAGTGGAAGATGGCACAGTATTCGCTGTATTATTTTTATTTAGTATAAAATAAGCCCCGCCACCGATAACAATCAAAACTAGAATGATGATAAGAATTTTTGTCATACCCAGTAGTGAAACTTCCAGTTGCCTTTTATTTTTCTATAGAAAGCAGCCTCGGAGGTTAAACAAGATTATTTTTTGCTTACCTGCACAGTAGAAATATCGGCTGGAAAAATCTGGAAGTTCTACTACTGGGCATATATTAAATTATAGCGCGCTGTAATATTCAGGTCAATTCTTTGATTAAACAAAAAATCCCTTATGGGATTTTGACTAGACCTTCTTGTCTTGAGTTGCATAGGCCAGGGCAGTTTCCAACGCTTTGTCAGCAGTAATGCCCTGCCAGCTATTTATTACGGGAACATAAATTTTTCTGATCTTTGCATTATATAATTGCACGGCGCACCGAAGGCACGTATGCTCGGCCTCCTTTTTAAACCAGGGCAAGCCGTTTGAGTAAAGACCCGCAACATACATATCGCATTCATGAATTGGGATTCCCCGACGAACGATATCCCAGAGTCCCTCTTCAGCATGACCGCAAGCACCAAGCATCGACTCAGTTCTTGAAGCTATTGAAAGTCTGATGCACTTGGGCTGGCAAAGAGCCTTTAACGGCCCGATGGTTTTATTACAGCCTTCATAAACTATTTCTTCGTTATGAGTAATCACACACCCAAACTTCATCTTTTGACAGGATGAATCTAGCGCATTATAAAAACATTTCTGATAAATAGGATCGTTAAAGATCGGATTACCCTCGTCAAGGGCCTTGGCAAGACGCCATGTAAGAGTTTTGTACCGCTTAGATCCCTTGATTCGTATATGCTGAAGACTATTTGTAATTCTTCTTGCGGATGCAAACTCCGGATTCTTGCCTCTAAACTGATCTAAAGTAAAATCCTCCGCTGTGCCATCTGGCATTCTATTCCAGTAATGTTTTAAATCACCGGCCTTCCCGAAAAGTATCTCTCCGCCAAAAAGACTTTGAGCAAGCACGCTAACGACGGCGCAATGCCCCCAAAGAGGATTTTCTGGAGACCAGCTATTATTATCGTAGGTTGTATCTCTAGAGCAAATACCCGGCAATACCTGTTTTAATCGTAAAGGAGTTAAGGGTCCGTCCATTGAATCTCCTGATTGACAAAGTACGAATCTGATGGATTCTAATACTATCGGCAGCCAAAGGCAAGACCTCAGCAAAACAAAAAGCCTCGCACCAGACGAAGCACGAGGCTCTGTCTTGATGCGAGGTTGATGGCCGTATTAGATCATGGCCTTTTCGATTTCTGCCCACTCCTGAACGACGTGCACGTGCGGAAGGTGCTGTTGGAACTTCTGGGCTTCACGATCTGATGGACGAAACAGAAAGAGATTCGGAACTCTACCGACGAGGTAGCTCAGAACCTCCAACCGATCATCGATGAAATGCGTGATGCCTAGCTTCTGGCAGATACCTGCCTTCTCGTGCCGTTCGCGGCAGAAGTGGAGGTGTGAGCTCGGAACACCCGTCAGCTCGAAGAACCGATGATGCTTGAGCCAGTGTTCGGTCTTCTCCTGGACGCGCTGACCGCACTTGGAGACCAAGTAAACCCGGCCCTCCAAGGGAACGACCACTTTCCAGAGCGTATCGAACGCCCCGGGCACCATCGTGGTGCGAAGGTAGTTGTTGCCAAAGAACGACGTATCGGTGTTGTCATTCACCCGATCGATGATGACACCGCCAA
>CAYSDF010000035.1:4530-8908 GCA_964429675.1 uncultured Candidatus Saccharibacteria bacterium | reverse complement strand
CGTGAGACAGGTTGGTCCATATCTGGTGCGGGCGTTGATACTTGAGGAGAGTTGTCTCTAGTACGAGAGGACCGAGATGAACAAACCTCTGGTGTACGAGCTGTCCTGCCAAGGGCAGTGCTCGGTAGCTATGTTTGGTTCTGATAAGCGCTGAAAGCATATAAGCGCGAAGCAGGCTCCAAGATTAAGTATCATAGGTTCGTTGTAGATGACGACGTTGATAGGGCTCAGGTGTAAGCACAGTAATGTGTTCAGCCGAGAGCTACTAATAAACCATTAGAGTAATATCCACGCAATTCTCTGTTAATGATTATGAATACGCCTGGCCATTCGGCTTTGCCGAATTAAGGCCAGTTCTTTGCACAATTTCTGTGTTATTTTCCTGCGCGAAACCTCGCCGTACTTATAGTACGACTCGGCTTCTGCTTAGAAAATGCCTTGAACTTGTGCAAATTCATTAATCATTTTTGGGGACAAGATTATTTTAAAACACACTATCTATTTAATTAAAAACTAAAAACCATCAGCTTGGTGACTATACTGGAGGTGTCCCACCCGATCCCTCCGCCAGTTGGCGGACCGAACCCCGCACCAGAATTAGCAAAATTTTAGTCGTAGTTAGTGTAAGGTAGCTATACCGTGAGTGCTCCACCCGTTCCCATTCCGAACACGGAAGTGAAATCTCACAGGGCCCATGATAGTCGGATTAATCCGGCGAAAGTAGGTAGCTGCCCTACAGTGATTGTGACTAATTGCTAATTCGGTGCGGGGCTTTGCTCGGAAGCGAAGTCCCGCACTAAGCCCGCCCCATTTCTTAATGGCGGTCAGCGGAAAAGCTTAGTGCTGGGATGAAATCCTTCAAGGCCCATGATAGTCGGATTAATCCGGCGAAAGTAGGTAGTCGCCAGACTGATGGTTTTTAGTTTGCTCTTTTATCCCCTTAATACTTACTATTATTTAGGCTATACTTATATTGTATGCCAGGTAGTAGAAGTTTCGAAGGCTTCTTTGCCGATAGCAGCTACTATACTGGTTGTCGAATTAAATATGTAATGTTTATTGTGGAAGTCTTTGATAGAAGCCTAAAGGCAGTCGAAACTTTCACTACCTGGTATGAGTCCTCGTGTCCTAAGACAGATACTTATAGCCTTTATTTTTATCCTTGCCTTAGGACTGGCTTTCTATTGGTATAAATCATCTCAGAAGGTTGTTCCGACATGTGTCGATGGCATCCAGAATGGCCTTGAAGAGGGGATAGATTGCGGGATCAGTGCTTGCGGGGTAGCCTGTCAGCCTCAAGTCACTCCGCTTGAAGTTAAATCGACCGAGATTTTAAATACAGGGTCTGGATTATATGATTTTGCAGCTGAAGTGTTTAATCCTAACAGACAGTACGGGTCTGCTGAGTCTTCGTATGTAGTAACTCTCCTTGATAAAGACAGTAAAGAATTAGCTAAGAAAGAGGGGACGTTCTATATTCTTCCCGGCGAAGATAAATATATAATTGTCAGCGCCATTCCAAGTACTGCCCGAGCTGTTACTGCTCAGTTTAAAATTACCAGTGCTCAATGGGAGAGGTTGGATTCTCTTGATGGGATAGATTTTTCTATTAAAAATAAAACATACACCGTTTTAAGTGGCGGCTTTTCAAGTGATTTAAAGGCCCTATTGGTTAATAACTCAGACTATGATTACGGCCAGGTTGACATTAGAATAATATTATTCGATGATGCCAATAAAATTTTAGCCGTAAATAAGACAGACGTAAGGACTATTCTTGCTCATGGTGAAAGAGCTTTTGAGGTAAATTGGCCGTTTAAAATAAGCGGCAAGGTAGCCAATATTGATGTCGAAGCGACTACTAATTTGTACGATAATTTAAATTATATAAAGCGCTATGGCTCTCCGACAGAGAAATTTCAGCAGTATTATTAGAATCATCAGGCAGTATTTAGGTCAAATAGATCTTGTTCTACTTGCCACTATCGTGGCGGTTTGTTTATTTGGCATAATTAATATGTATGGTGTTGTCGGACCGGAAAGCCAATTTTTCAAACGCCAGATAGTCTTTGTTCTTATAGGTCTTGTAATTATGATTGCCCTCTCGTTTTTTAATTATAGGTATCTTAAAAACTATTCTTTCCCAGTTCTCACATTATATCTTACGTCTCTGGCTCTTTTGGTGGTGGCATATTATTCCAGGACTGTCAGGGGCACCAGTTCTTGGATTTCTTTGGGGGCGGTTTCATTTGAGCCTGTCGAGCTTATGAAACTGGCCCTCATTATCCTAATGGCCAAGTATTATTCCAATAGGCATGTTTATATTCAACAGTTCAAAAATATCATAATTCCGGGACTTTATTTTCTGATACCCGCGATAGTTATAATCGAACAGCCGGACCTTGGGTCGGCTGTTGTTCTGGGATTGATTTGGGCGGGCCTTATCATGGCGGCCGGAATAAATAAGAAGCATCTACTTCTTTTATCCGTGGCTGTTTTAATAACCGCTTATGGATCTTGGATGTTTGTTTTAAAGCCCTATCAGAAGATCAGGATTATATCTTTTGCAAATCCGACTCATGATCCGCAGGGGAGCGGCTACAATATTATTCAATCAAAAATTGCCATAGGCTCCGGAGGCTGGTTCGGCAACGGTCTTGGCAAAGGATCCCAAACAACATTGGGATTTTTGCCGGAGTCTCATAATGATTTTATTTTTGCGGCCCTAGCTGAGCAGTTCGGTTTTGTCGGAATAAGTATTTTTCTAGGCCTGGTTATGATTATCTTATATAGAATTATTGATATCGGTTCGCGCTCCACTAATAATTTTGGGAAATTATTTTCTTTAGGCTTGGCGGTCCTTATCTTTCTTCATGTTGCTATAAGTTCTGCGGTGAACATCGGTCTTCTGCCCGTTACCGGTCTATCCACTACTTTTCTAAGCTACGGTGGCAGCCACATTGTTTCCGTAATGGCCGGACTGGGTATTTTGCAGAGCATAAAACGCTATGGCTAAGAACTCACACCAAATGAGGGTCTTTTTAAATAAGAAAAAACCGGAAATGATATCCGTGGAGCTTTGGAATACTGGTAATCTGATCGACCAAGAAAGCTTGACAATAAGCCGAGACCTTGATATTCTGTTGATAAGAGCTATTGACAATATAGTAGTTAGGAATAGAATAGGTAGGTTGTCTTTAAATAAGCTAGGAATAGAGGGGAAAATTGAGGGTCAGGCGCTATGGGGTATGGTATTAAAGACGGTCAAGGAGGGAATAGGGGTATAATTGTTATTTTATCTCATTTCTTTGATGAAAAAAGAAATAGGATAAGCTAGTAATTTAATCCAATATTGTCCGGATTCTTTAATTAAAATTCGAGATTAACTACCCGTAAAAGGAAAATGGGACGGCGTTGTTTTTTGTGCCGATTTTTTAAAAAATCGGGGATCCCTGGTTTGAGTACAAATCTGAGTTGTTAAATCATTACTATCTATGGCATCTCGTAAAATATTTTCGAAATTCGATATAGATAAATTTGAGGCACCCAATTTGGTTCAGGTCCAGTTGGATTCTTACAAATGGTACTGGGATGTTGGATTTAAAGAATTGCTTCATGATGTTTCTCCGATTGAAGACTGGACCGGAAAAGAACTGGAATTAAGTTTTTTGGATTTCAGACTTGATGAGCCAAAGTATGATGAGAGAACCTCTTTAGCTAAAAATATAACCTACGAAGCGCCGCTTAAAATAAAAGTCGGCCTGAAGAATAAGAGAACGGGAAAATATCAAGAACAGGAATTGTTCCTGGCGGATTTCCCTTTAATGACTCCTCGTGGAACATTTATTATTAATGGAGTAGAAAGAGTCGTTATTTCTCAGCTCATCAGGAGTCCTGGCGTATTTTTCTCACTTTCACGTTCAAGCAGATACAAAAGATTTTTTGCCGCCAAGCTGATCCCTTCCCGTGGAGCTTGGCTGGAATTTGAAACCGAATATAACGGTGTGATTTCGGTTAGAATTGATAGGAAAAGAAAGATAGCCGCTACTGCCATGCTTCGTGCTTTCGGAGTTACAAGCGACGATGCAATAAAGAAACTTTTTGAAGATGTAGATACTGATCCGAATACGAAATATATATTGGCCACTATTTTAGCGGACCCATCTTCCAGCCAGGAAGAAGGACTGATTGAGCTTTATAAGAGAATACGCCCAGGAGATCCGGCAACGGTTGATAATGCTAAGCAGATGGTGAATAACCTGTTTTTCAATGCGTCACGATATGATCTTTCAAGAGTGGGCCGATTTAGAATTAACAAAAGATTTGATCAGAATCTCGATATTGAGAAAGAGGAAAGCAGAGTTTTAAGGCTGGAAGA
>CAYSDF010000035.1:2457-4430 GCA_964429675.1 uncultured Candidatus Saccharibacteria bacterium | reverse complement strand
TTAAAAGAATTTTTTGCCTCCGGTCAGTTGTCACAGTTCATGGATCAGCATAATCCACTGTCCGAGCTTGAACACAAAAGACGTTTGTCAGCCATGGGTCCCGGCGGTCTTACCAGAGAAAGAGCAAGTTTTGAAGTTCGAGACGTCCATCCTTCCCACTATGGAAGAATTTGTCCTATTGCTACTCCGGAAGGTCCGAACATAGGTTTAGTAGGACACTTGAGTTTGTATGCGAAAATTTCCCCGCTGGGCTTTATACTTACTCCATATATAAAAGTCGCGAAAGGTAAAATAACCGACGAGGTTGTTTATATGGATGCTGTTGAGGAAGAAAAATACATTATTGCCCAAGCTGGTGCCCAAGTTGATAAAAGCGGCAACCTTACCGCAGAAAAGATCATCGCTAGGATACAAGGGGAGCCGGGTACTACTGATGCAATGAGTGTAAATTATATTGATATTTCTCCGCGCCAACAGTTCTCTGTCGCGACCTCACTTATTCCTTTCTTAGAAAATGACGACGCTAACAGAGCGCTGATGGGTTCTAACATGCAAAGGCAAGCCGTTCCTTTAGTTAGACCAGAATCTCCTTATGTAGGTACGGGCCTTGAAGCTAAGGTGGCTGTTGATTCAGGCATGGTTGTCGTGGCTCCTGAAAGCGGAACTATTACTGAAGTCGATGCGTTTCATGTTCTTTTAGAGACCGATAAGGGCAAAGAAATTGAGTTCAAAATGCTCAAATTTGTTAAGTCAAACGCCGAAACGGCTCTTAACCAAAGGCCTATAGTCAAAAAGGGCGAGAAGGTCAAAAAGGGTCAGGTTTTGGCTGATGGTCCTTCTACTGAAAAGGGCGAACTGGCTCTTGGAAAGAATTTAGTCGTTGCTTATATGTCATTTGAAGGTTTGAACTTTGAAGACGCTATTATTATTTCCCGAAGACTTGTAAGCGAGGACGAATTTTCATCTATTCATATCGGCGACTACTCAACTGATGTTAGAGAAACCAAGCTAGGACCGGAACTCACTACCTACGATATTCCTAACGTTGCCATGGAGAGATTAAATGACCTTGACCCAGAAGGTGTAGTCAGGGTTGGAGCAGAAGTCAGATCGCAGGATATTTTAGTCGGTAAAATTTCTCCTAAAGGAGAAAGCGATCTTACTGCAGAAGAGAGATTGCTGAGAGCTATTTTCGGCGAGAAGTCCCGGGATGTAAAAGATTCTTCTTTGAGATTAGATTATGGAAAACAGGGCCGAGTTGTTGGAGTTAAAGTATTCTCAAGAGAAGAGGGGGACAAGCTGGACGCCGGCGTTATAAAAAGAATTCAGGTTTCAGTTGCCGAATTTAGAAAAATTCAAGTCGGAGACAAGCTTGCCGGAAGACATGGAAATAAAGGAGTCATTTCGGTTATTCTTCCTGAAGAAGATATGCCATTTTTGGCCGACGGTACGCCTGTAGATATAGTATTGAGTCCGTTGGGTATTATCTCTCGTATGAATATCGGACAGATTTTGGAAACTCATCTTGGAATTGCTGTTAAAAAATTAGGATACAAGGTCGCGACACCTTCGATGGCCGGGCCCTCGGAAGAAGTTATAAAAGACGAGCTTAGAAAGGCCGGTTATCCTGAAGACGGAAAGATACAGCTTTATGACGGTAAAACAGGTCTTCCTTTTGATCAGAAATGTACCGTCGGCATCACATATTTCATGAAATTGATTCACATGGTTGAAGATAAGCTTCATATGCGTTCTGTTGGACCATACTCACTTATTACTCAGCAGCCATTAGGCGGTAAGGCTCAATTTGGCGGTCAGAGATTCGGAGAAATGGAAGTCTGGGCTCTTGAAGGATATGGAGCGGCACATACTTTGCAGGAAATGCTGACCATTAAATCAGACGATGTCTTGGGCCGGGCAAAGACTTATGAGTCGATAGTTAACGGTGAAGAAATAAGGGCACCGCATTTGCC
>CAYSDF010000035.1:0-2357 GCA_964429675.1 uncultured Candidatus Saccharibacteria bacterium | reverse complement strand
TGGTCTTATGGAGAGGTGACAAAGCCGGAGACTATAAATTACCGCACCCAAAAGCCTGAGCGAGAAGGATTGTTCTCTGAAGCTATTTTTGGTCCTACTAAAGACTGGGAGTGTTATTGCGGAAAATATAAGAGAATCAGATACAAGGGTATAATATGCGATCGTTGTGGTGTTGAAGTAACCAGGTCTATCGTTCGAAGAGAAAGAATGGGTCATATCAAATTAGCTACTCCAATAGCTCATATTTGGTTTTTGCGTGGAGTCCCATCAAAGATTGCCAGCGTTTTGGGCGTTTCATTAAGCGAGCTCGAAAAAGTAATCTACTTTGCCAGCTATATTGTCACTAATGTGGGTGAGGAATTAAAGGCCGAAGCAATGAAAAGAGTCGAGTCCGAGTTTAGATCTAAGATGAAAAATGCCAAGAACGCAGCTGCTGAGGAATCATTGAAAGAACTCAAAGAAAAAGAAAGAAATAATTTAAAAAATCTTAAGAAATATCAAATAATTTCCGAGCTTGATTACCGTGACTTATCCATTAAATATGGAGAGGTTTTTGAGGCGGGTATCGGAGCCGAAGCCATAAGAAATCTTTTGGCAGGAGTTAATCTTGAGGAGTTAGTCGTGATTTTGGAGGGCAGTTTCAAAAATGAGCACAACCCTCTGGAGCAGAAGAAAATATCAAGAAGACTGAAATTTTTAAAGAGCATGAGTCGATCGGGTATCAGGCCTGAATCTATGATATTGACGATTTTGCCGGTTATTCCGCCTGCTTTAAGGCCGATGGTACCGCTTGATGGCGGCCGTTATGCCACTTCTGATTTAAATGATTTGTATCGCCGTGTAATCAACAGAAATAATCGCTTAAAGCATTTGCTAGAGCTAAAAGCTCCTGAGGTAATTACTAAGAACGAGAAGAGAATGCTTCAGGAAGCTGTTGATGCTTTAATCGATAATTCAATGCGTCGCGGTCAGGCTACTACTGCTGCTTCAACAGGACAGAAGAGGGCACTTAAATCCCTTGCTGACATGTTGAAGGGCAAGCAGGGAAGATTCAGACAGAACTTGCTCGGTAAAAGAGTAGATTATTCCGGCCGAAGTGTTATCGTTGTCGGTCCTGATCTTGCAATGAGTGAGTGCGGTTTGCCAAAACACATGGCCTTGGAGTTATTCAAGCCGTTTGTAATCGGAATTTTAATTAGAAAAGAGCTAGCTCACAATATTAAATCTGCCAGCCGTTTGATTGATCAGGAAACTCCTGATGTCTGGCAGGCTCTTGAAGAGGCGATTAAGGACAAGCTGGTTTTATTGAACCGAGCTCCGACTTTGCACAGATTATCTGTCCAGGCCTTCAAGCCAATACTTATTGAAGGTAAGGCGATCAAAGTTCCGGCGTTGCCAGTGCACGCTTTCAATGCCGACTTCGACGGTGACCAGATGGCCGTTCATGTTCCGCTAACCAACGAAGCTCAGGAAGAGGCCAGGAATTTAATGCTTGCCACTCACGCTATATTAAAACCGGCCACTGGAGATCCGGTTGCTATTGCCAGTCATGATATTTCTTTCGGTTGTTACTATTTAACTGAAATTGAAAAAGGTGCTAAAGGAGAAGGCAAGATGTTTGGTTCCTTTGAGGAGGCCTTGTTGATGTATGAGAACGATGTAGTGGATTTACGAGCCCAAATCAAAGTTTTAAAGCACGCCAAAAAAGATGGAAGAGGTGAATTGATAGAAACTTCTGCTGGCAGAATTATTTTTAACAAAGCCGTGCCGGAAGAGTATGGATTTATAAACAAAGTCCTTACCAAGTCCGACCTCAAATACATAGAAGCTGATATTCTTGATGAACTTGGAGAAGAAGTAGCAATTAAGTTCTTAGATAAATTAAAGAATTTAGGATTTTACTATGCGACTCTTTCAGGTGTTTCGTGGGGAATGGACGATTTGAAAACTCCTAAAGAAAAGCCCCAGATAATTGCTGCAGCCGACAAAATGATTGAAGATAACAAGCAACTATATGAAGATGGATTATTGACTGAATATGAAAGAAGGTCAAAAGCTATCGAGATCTGGAATAATGCTAAATCTCAGCTTTCGGTCATCGTTAAAAAGTCTCTCACCGTTGATAATCCGGCCTATATGATGGTTGAATCTAAATCTAGGGGAAACTGGTCGGTTTTGGACCAGATGATGGGTATGAGAGGTATTTTTGCCAATCCGGCCGGAGAATTGATCGAGCTGCCGGTAAAGGACTCATTCAAGGAAGGTTTAGCGCCGTTGGAATATTTCATTTCTACTCACGGAGCTAGAAAGGGTCTAGTCGATACGGCTTTAAGAACTGCTACTGCAGGATATCTTAC
>CAYSDF010000034.1:0-8961 GCA_964429675.1 uncultured Candidatus Saccharibacteria bacterium | reverse complement strand
CCATGGCATGAGTCCTCATCCCAGCCACTTTTCCTGAGCGCTCTCTTTCAAATCCAACAATCGCTCCAAGAAGAGTGGCAATCAAGAGCCTGGAAGTACTGGGGAAGTCTATTAACGATATTATATAATGTAAGAATTGCATACCAGGTAGTAGAAGTTCCTGCTATCTTTAGCTTTATTTTTTAAACTAGAAATAGTTATGAACTTATTTTTATATTTTAACCAAGTCAGTGATTCTAACTAATAGAAAAGCATCTGGAACTTTCACTACCTGGCATAGGTTAATGATATCCGTGGCCGAGATAAAACACAAGCAAAGATATAAACAAAACCTCACTCGAGCCAAAAGTCCTGCTTTGTTTTTTATCATTTGCAGGATTGGGAGGAAGATGAATCAGTAACTACTTATTGTTACGAGCGATCCTATAGGAGCAGGATAAAAACAAAGCAGGACTTTTTGATTAGTTAACTATCGAAGGGCTGTTTTGAGAACATCGTCCATGGTTCTAGCAAACACAAATTTCATATCACGCCTTACTTCTTTAGGAATATCATCCATGTCTTTCTTATTATCCATCGGTAAAATTACTATTTTAAGTCCGGCTCGGTGAGCAGCTAGAATCTTCTCCTTAACTCCTCCGATTTCCAAAACTTTTCCGCGCAATGTCACCTCTCCGGTCATACAGACTTCTTTCCTGACCGGCTTCTTTAAAAATAAAGATACTAGGGCTGTGGTTATAGCAGTTCCGGCCGAAGGGCCATCCTTTTTCATTGCTCCCGAAGGGACATGGATATGAATGTCATCCTTGTTAAAATCTTCCCTAACTCCCTTTCTTGCCACAGCTGCCCGGGCATAGCTCAAGGCTGCCTGAGCCGACTCTTTCATTACTAAACCTAATTGACCGGTCAAAATAAGACGGCCACGTCCCGGCATTTTACTAACTTCAATTGATAATATTTCTCCTCCCACCGGCGTCCAGCCAAGACCCGTAACTACCCCTACCTCATCTTTCATTTCAGCAACCTGATGGGAATATTTAATAGGCCCCAGATATTTATGAATAAGGTCTTTGGTTATGACAATCTGACGGCTAGACGGGCTCTCGACTAATTTCCTGGTGACTTTACGCATTATCGAGGCAAGTTGTCTTTCAAGGTCTCTTACTCCCGCCTCCCGAGTATGATTTCTAATGACATCAGATAATATACTATCAGGAAAAGCGATGGCTCTCTTTTTAAGGCCGTGATCTTTAAATAATTTAGGAATAAGAAAGTCTTTGGCAATATGGAGTTTCTCATCTTCTGAGTAGCCTGGAAATTCTATAATTTCAAGACGGTCTCTGAGTGCTGGCGGAATTGTGTCTAATACATTGGCCGTTGCGACAAAAAGAACATCTGATAAATCAAACGGAACTTCTAGATAATGATCGGAGAAAGAATGATTCTGTTGAGGATCAAGAGCTTCCAGAAGAGCCGCTGAAGGATCACCCCTAAAATCCATCCCCACCTTATCTATTTCATCCAACATAAAAACCGGATTCTTGACTCCAGAACTATTTATACCCTGGATAATTCTTCCCGGTAGAGCACCGACGTATGTTCTTCTGTGTCCCCTGATTTCAGCCTCATCCCGCAAACCGCCTAATGAAACCCTAGCGAATTTACGACCCAAGGCTTTGGCGATAGATTGGCCGACGGAAGTTTTACCGGTTCCAGGAGGACCAACAAGGCATAATATCGGGCCCTTTAATTTACCGACCTGTTTTTGAACGGCTAAGTATTCCAGAATTCTTTCTTTTACTTTCGTTAAACCATAATGATCCTGATTCAGTATTTTCTCGGCTTCCTTTAGGTCTATCTTCTCTTTTGTTTTCTTAGACCATGGTAATTCTGATAACAGATCAAGATAAGTTCTGAGATAAGAGGCTTCAGGGTTAAATGCGGGCATTTTGCCGAGACGATTGAGTTCTTTCATAGCTTTCCCATATACTTCCTTAGGCATTCCGGCCGCGCTGATCTTGTCTTTGAGCATATTTATCTCATCACGTTCGTCTTCTACACCCAGTTCCTTTTCTATACTCTTTAATTGCTCCCTGAGGAAAAGCTCCTTCTGCATTTTGCCGATCTGCTTTTTAGTTTCCTTAGCAACGCTTTTCTCAGCTTCCAGTATTTCCAATTCACGAGTTAATAGAATGTTCAGCCTCTTCAATGCTTCAAGGGAATCATTCATTTCTAAAAGGTGCTGCTGATCCTGAATTTCCAAATTTAGATTTATCGTCACCAAACTTATAATCTGCTCCACATCTTGGAGCTGATTCATCATATATACAATCTCAGGTAGAATATTAGCAAATGGCTTCATCTCTGAAACGCTTCGGAACTGATCCACTACTAAACGCATCAAGGCTTTCTCTTCTAAACTTCTCCCCTCCTCATGCTTCATAGCAATAGGCTGAATTTTTACTTTAAAAAACGGCTCATGCTCTGAAAAATTCAATATTCTGGCCCTGGTAAGACCTTCGACATCAACCTTTGAAGAGCCGTCCGGCAACTTAAATACCGAGACAACCCGGCCTACCGTACCGATGGTAAACAAATCTCTTTCTTCTACATTATCGTCAATACTTTTTTGAGTAACAAAAAATACAAGCCTATCTCTGGCCATTGCGTAATCGAGAGCTCCCGCCGACTTCGGTCTTTGAACTATGAGAGGAATCACCACTCTTGGGAACAAGACCGTGTTCTTAAGTGCAATCAGCGGGATCTCTTCGGGTATTGGAATGTTGTTTACTCTGAAGTTAGCCATAGCGGAGAGGGTTCCCTCAAAGGTCGCCCGCGAGGGGCCCCATTGCAATAACCTGTCTTACTGCTTCCGAGAGAGGCAATGGGGACACGCGTCGGCGACCTAAAGGGTCTCTGTGTTTTATTCTTTTTCTTCGTCTGAGGACAAAGGAAGGTCCTTTCGTTCCTTTTTAATAAGTTCGACTAATTTTTTGACTAAGGTTACGGGATTATCATCATAGACGATATTTGCTTCGCCACGATGAGCTTTTTCTACTATATACTTCATCTCTTCAGCCATCCCGCCGGTTCCGGTCAGTACTCCAATCGGTTTTTTATCTTCAAAAGCGATTGTAAACTCATTCAAGGTTCCCATTCTTCCGCATACTACGATAACCGCATCAGCCATTCTAGTAAGCAAGAGATTCCTGCCTGCATATTCAAATCCAGTAAACATAATGTAATCAAACTGATCAGTCGGGAGATGATATGTCTTAACATGGCTGGCCAGACTGGCTGCCGGGGATATGCCTATGGAAATTCCTCCCGCCTCTTTAGCTCCTTTAGCTGCCCAATAAGGCATACCCGTCGTAGCACCAGTAAATAAAATGCCGTTATTCTTAACGATCTCTTTTCCAACCTCTTCAGCTTTGAGATGGGCATCTGGGGCACATAGTCCCGTTTCCGCCGCCCCGGATACAACAAATGAATATTTCACCCCGTAGTAGAAATTCGAATTATGCTTTGGTGATTTTTTAGATTATCCAAAGTATTAACGAAAATCTTGTTACATAACTTAAGCCCTGTAGTTGCCTAAAGCATATGAAAAATCTTTCGAATTTTCACTACAGGGTTTCATATCATTTATATTAACTAAAAATTTATTGAAACTCAAGTGCAGCCAAACCCCCGCTCTTATTTTCATCGGCCTCCTATTGGTATATTCGTAATCGTCAATAACTACTGATTCATCTTTCTTCATTTCACCTAAATGATGAAGATAAGAGCGGGGGTTTGGCTATACTATATTAAGCTGGTTTAACTTGACTTTTTAATAAAAACGTGATAGAATCCTAACTAGCACGTGGCTTGGGGCACTTCCGCCCCTTCCGTTTCCTGGATCCGCCGTGAGCGGTGATAGGAGGACAACATGAAAGTCGAACAAAAAGACCCGCGCGTTCCGTTCAAGCTCACCGAGGATCAGGACCGCCGTATATACGAGGCCGCCGAGACCTCGGACGCCGCCAACGCCCTCACCGGCGAAGAAAAGATCGCCAAGGTGATGGCGCTTTGCGCCCAAGCAAAGGCGGTCCTGAAGGGCCTTCACGACAAGAGGATGGCAGCCCGTCTGGCCCACTGGCAGACCCGCTGCCGCCTCGAAGGATGCGCGCGGCAGCCCCGCGCCGGCAAAGGTGCCCAGCACAAGGCACGTCGCCGCACCTTCGTGTTCTGCCCCGGCCATGCCGGAATCCGGAACATGATCACCAAAAGCGACTACCAGTCGCTCAAGGTGAACGCCAACCTGCGCGTCATCGCGTAGGAGACACCGCACATAGCTGGGCTCGACGGAATCCGTCGAGCCCAGCAAAAGCGGTGTTTTTTGTTGAGAAAATTATATAATAAAAAGCCCCACCCTGATTTTTATCATTTAGAAGAATTGAAGAAAGACAAACTAGTAATTACTTCTTATTAAGAATACTCCGATAGGAGTAGGATAAAAATCAGGGTGGGGCTTTTTATTTATCAACACTTAAAGCTCGAAACTATCTCCCTGAGAAGGGACAACCGCTTCTATTGTTTGCTCGTCCAGAATTTTCTGAGCTAAAGTTGTACTTGAGTTTTCTTCTCCCTGAACTACAAAAACCTTTTTCAATTTACCTCCTTCTGAAGCAACTTTCACCCATTTAAGTAAAGTGGGCTGATCGGCGTGACCAGAATAGCCGCCAATAGCTTTGACTTCGCAATTAACCGGCACCGATTTACCCAGTATTGTAACCTTCTTATCGCCGCTTAGAATTTTTTTACCAAGAGAGCCCTCAACCTGATAACTTACAAACAAAATAGTTGAATTGGGATCGGGCAGATAATATTGTTCATGGAATAATATCCTACCGCCATTGGACATCCCCGATCCAGCCATTATTATTTTTGAACCTTGGGTTTGATTTATCTTTCTTGACTCCTCAGAGCTTTCTGTGAATTTAAGTCCGGGGAATTTAAATATATCATCGCCCGACTCTATGGCATGGGCGGCATCTTTATTGAAATAATCAGTATACTTCTCATATATTTTTGTCAGTTCAATCGCCAAGGGTGAATCTAAGAAAACCGGGACTCTAGGCACATGACCTTGCTCAATCAACTCATTCATTTCATACAATAGCTCCTGTGCCCTTTCAATCGCAAAAGTTGGGATAATAAGAGTTCCGCCCTTGGCGGCAGTTGATTCTATTATTTTTTCCAGTAAACCCTTGCGAATAGCCTTATCCTCATGAACTCTAGCGCCATAAGCTGATTCAATTACTATGTAATCAGCATCTTTAGGAAAGTATGTCAGCTTTAAAAGGGGGCTAGGAGGATTGCCGATATCTCCGGAAAAATAGATTTTCGAATAGCCGCCTTCTTTATTTTTAAAATTAACTTCAACTATGGCTGAGCCCAGAATATGGCCGGCATCGTGAAGAGTTATCTTCATATTGCCCCCCACTTCAATTACTTGACCATAGTCTACCCCTTCCATTAAAGAAGAGACATTATGAATATCGTTGCCGTCAAATAAAGGCTCATGGCCATCTCTGCGAGCCTCATCTTTAATAAGCCCCAAGCTATCAGGTAAAGTCTTCATTATAATATCTACAGTCGCCTTGGTGGCAAATATCTTGCCCCTAAATCCCTCTCTATACAACTTCGGCAAGCGTCCAATATGATCGGCATGGCCGTGAGTAACGAAAACAAAATCAATATCCTCAGGCTTATATTGAAAAGGCTCGTAATTAAGTGTCTCGGCGAATTTAGAACCTTGAAACAAGCCGCAGTCTACCAAAACCTTGGTTTTACCGTCATCCAATAAATAGTTCGCGCCTGTAACAATTTTTGTACCGCCGTAGAAGGAGAGTTTCACGGGAAATTTTCAATTATCAATTCTTAATTTCCATTCAATGTTCCAATGTATCATTGATTTATTGAAAATTGTAAATTGGTAATAACTTTATTTCACAACAATGATACAAGATAACCGATTATGGTCATCGTTGCAATCGGCGGCAAAGCGGCCATAGGCCTTCGCTGGCTTTGATTTATAAAAATAAGATGGGTCAGAAAAACACCACCCATTGCGAACGCCCCGGTGATCAAAGACTCCCTTAAAGAAATCGCGGCCAAAGAGCTTGCCATTATGATCGGCAAGGCAATATCACCAGACCCCAGAACCATGAACTTCTCCCCGATTGTTTCACTGGCATGGCTTTGATGAGAAAAGAAGTCTTTGAATTCAAAAGGTATGATAAATCCAAATATCGCTCCGCTCTGTATCATACCCCGAGCTAAATGGACCATATGATGGGTCCAATACACGGCGATAATATCGTAAATTGACAATATGACCAGAATAAAGATCCCTGTTAGCGGAGAAATACTCAGGCCCATGATACTGGATACACCGGCAAGCCCCAGTATAATGCCCACATTATGGACAAGCACATTCCTTAAAAATATGAATCCCGTAGTCATCAGCAAGGCCAGTAGCATGTCAAAAATAGGCGGTACAAAAGCGCTGAAAATTATCTGCGACCCGGAGAAAACAACCAAGACCAGAAATACCTTGAGAGCTACACCGGCAACCTTTTTAAATCTGAATAATACGAAAGAGATCGCCACGAAAAAAACCAAATATATAGCAAGATCAACCCAAGAAAATGATACGGGCTTAACATAGTTCTGAGAAATAAACGCCCCATAGCGATGAGCGGTAAAAATACCCAGAATCAGGGTAGGGAAAAATAGAATCAGCTCTTTTAAGAATAGCTTGGGTTTGTATACCATATCATTCCAGCCAAGGTTTATCGGGATAAGTTTTAATAAGATAGCGGAAGCCCTGTCCGGCCAGTAAATGAATGTGATTATCGATAACCCACTGCTGTATTTGTGCTCTCTCGGCCGGAGAAACAAATTTTATACTCGGACTGGTAGAATCAAAAACATCTGAATCAGAATTGAAATTTTTAATTTCAATAAACAAAATACTAACGAAAAATACAGAAAGCATAGATATAAAAACTACCCCCAAAGCCGATTCTACTTTAAATGTAAGGATATTTTTCATCCCGTTAGAGCCAGGAAGCGCTTAAGCCTATTTTGTAGATAGCGCTTGCCCATGCCAGTTTTAAGATATAGTTCTCTATTTTTAGCATCTTGTTTATTCTTACATACTTCATAATATATTAATTCAAATGGTCCTCTGCCCTTTGTCCATGAAGTATACTTACCATCATTATGCTCTTTTAAGCGCTTCCGTATATCCACCGTGAAGCCAGTATACCAGCGTTTATCCTTTTTACTTTGCAACATATAAACATAGTAGTACATATTGGCTCTAACGGGATCACCGCACAATGATAGTCCCCTTTTCATAGGGACTGTTCTTATTATAATATCCGAAAATCCCTTTTGCTGCAAAAGTAAAAGAGAAATAGCTACTCTGAGGAATATCACCAACGCTATCAAAACCTGGAAGAACATTTTGATCCGGATCGGAGGCAACATGTATCGGAAAAAAAGAGTCATTTTTAAAGCGTACGGTATCACCGGCATGGATCCTGAGATTGGTAGGACTAAAGACTCCATTGCTATAAGAAATGGTGTAGATCCTTGGCAGTATTGTATCAGCCGGCGAAATTGTTTCTGAAGGGTCAGGAGTGCCTAATGCCAGATCACCACTCTCCTTCTTACCAAATATGCTCACTGCTGAAGCCAGGAGAAAAAGCATCAGAATAATAAGCAACCAAGATAACCCCGGCCCATTAATGGGCTTTAACCTCTTCTCTCTTTTTACTGCCAGTTGAACTTCGGGTTGCATCCCGTTAGAAGTAATGCCTAGCACACACCTACCACCGTGCGCTGCCATGCACTAATTATTTTGCTCTTCAATAATCTTGCCGATAACCCGTTAGGGTGTACTTCTAACGGGATTCCACAATATTTCTATTATAACATAATTTTGATGACAAAAAACCAGGTAGTAGAAGTTCCGGAATAAGAAAGCTTCGCTAGAGCGAAGCAATCGGAACCTCTACTACCTGGAAAATTCCCCCTAGAGGGATTGTCTTACTTTATCGATTATATGTGCAACCTTAGCTTTTGTGTTGCCAAGAGATTCTGAATTGCCAAGAGATTCTTCAAGCGCCCAGCGCCTGATGCCGTCTTGGGGAATTTTTCTCAATAATTTCTCAAGATGACCATTATCAAAAATGTACTCTTCGGGATCGGCCATGGCCTCCCCGAAAATTATAAAAAGCATCATATACTTAATCACCAGCTCCGCCCTTTCCAGACTGGCACCCCCGAAACATTTCTCCCACTCCCTTTGGAGTTTAAAGATACTATCCTTTTTTTCCATAAAAGACCGACATTCTTCCTGAAATTTATACAACTTCTCAAGATCTTTTGTATCCAGGCTGCAGACGTGAATCCAGCTCCTAGCTACCACCTCCCGATTCGGATCGAATATTTTGGCGTGGATTTCGTCAAGCTTTTCCCAAACCTCATCGATGGTCATATTAAAAAATAGAAAGTGCCATGCTTGATGCGGCTTCTGTCTCCAAGGAAAAAGATTATATTGGCTAGAGTGTCCGCCCCGCGACGATGGAGTCATATGGTGAGGGCTGATACTGCCTAAGATCGACTTAAACAGCTTCTTCAGTCTAACCTTATACGACTCGCTTGGCTTGGTTGTCTGGGACAGATGGTATCCTTTTTTGAAGGACCTTGACGATGAGCTACTCTACAATATATATATTAAATAGGCAAGTTGCTACCCGCACCTCATGCTAACCGCAGGAGAGCTTGCTCTCTGGGGCACGGCATAAATTCTTGGCTAGAATTTTGCACTTCGTCCCTCGGTTCAGCCAACCTGCGGGAGATCCCCAGAGATCAACTCTCCTGCGGTTAGCGATCCATGTTTTG
>CAYSDF010000033.1:3862-9819 GCA_964429675.1 uncultured Candidatus Saccharibacteria bacterium | reverse complement strand
TTTGGATAAAATCTGCATCATCCTCATAAATCTTCTTGGCTCGTCGAAGGGAGAAGATCGGGAAGAGGGGCGGGGCGTGGATACATTAGTGCCAGCTCCATTCTGAATTTCTGAGCATCTCGCGACGTTAGTACAACTACCCAATGTTGAGGATATTTTTCTGGGCACCATTTGGGGTGACCCGGAACGGCCGCCCAGAATGGGAGCCGCATGGCCGGGTCGGGGTTAGCCCCAAATGGTCTGAAAAAATGATAAAACATTGGTTTAGTTGTTAACGGAGTCGAGCGGTCAGAAATTTAGAGTGGGCTGGCACTAGCTGCGAGGAGGGCTGGATAAAAATGGGTTTGGGGCTTTTGGCTATAGCATGCCTCCAAGCAAAAGCCCTGCTCTGATTTTTATCATTTGCAGGATTAGAAGGAAGATGAGCCAGTAACTACTTATTGTTACGAGCGATACTATAGGAGTCGGATAAAAATCAGGGTAGGGCTTTTGCTAATTCTATGGTTGGGGGCTTTAGTAAACTATTTAGTTATATCCGGACCAGTTTTATAGAAGTTGAGCTCCAAATCGCTAATAGTAAATATGGCATTCCAATCGCGTCCCGAAGCATCCCATTGCTGAGGCGTAATATTCAACCAATGCTTAGTGCCATCAGGCCAGACAGCATACACTTTCTGATCATTAACATATTTTACATAATTTGAGCTCATATAAGAATTGAAAACCTCCGGCCCCACTTCAATTGCATTGGCAGGATTTAGCTGGCCATAAAGGGCAATGACATCTGGTGAAAGATATCTCTTGTACTTGCCCCAAATAACATACATTTCTTTTTCAATAGGATGCTTTATTAATACCCCGTCTTCAAGAGCGGGCTTTACGGACGCTGGATCAACTAAAGAAACTTTAATGGCTAGACTGTGGGCCTGCTCGGTGGCTCCAAAATTAGTCATCATGGTACCATCGGTAGTGGCAAGCATAATTTTTTCAATTTTTCTGCCGGCTTGAAATACATAGCCGACACCACTACTTCCAGTCATATTGATTCGTCCTACTTCCGGCACTCCGCTATCATAAAAAGCGACATAAGTTCCAATAAAATTCTGACCGGCCTCGCCGTTTATATCAATTTTAAGAGCTCTATCAGTAGGGCTGCTAAAATTAAACTCGGACCAGACCGGCTGCCAATCTTTTTCGTAAAGTGAAGCTGAGTAATCATTTTGACCGAACATATAAAATTGATTTTCAGGACTTACCCTAACTTGCTCCATACCAAGCCTTGAATAGCTATACTTATTCCCAGCCAACGGATTATTGAGGTATGTTGCAATCATCCAATTGGCAAAAATATCTTGGAATCTTTCTGGATTACTTATACCGACCAAGAAATGATTGATAGAATCTATCCCCACATATGGACTTTTTAGAGAATCACTAAGGATAGACTGCCCATACTGCTCTACTATATACTCGCCGAATACATTAATAATGCCATAATCGATGGAATTATTAGGCCATTCAGTCAGACTGTCAGATGGATTCCCCAGAAATGTGTTAACCCTCCTTTGGAGATTAGAGTTTTGATAGTTGTCGTTATAACCAACCACGGTTATAGAATATTCAGATCTAAGCTCATTAAGCCAAGTATCATCAGACAAGTTATAAGCCAAGTTTTTTTGATTGAAACTAATAAGATGCTGAAATTCATGGGAGATAAATCCACGCACATAACCGATATCCACGCTCAAGGCATTTGTGCCTACATATATCATCTCCGCTTCATTTGAATTGGAAACTTGAGATTTTGAATAATCATTCCCCGTCTGGAAATAGCCACCGGTATTATCGTTCAATTCTTCCAGTAAAATAACGACATGCGAATCGTTGTCTATACCAGGATTGGGCTCCGATCCCCACAGGCTTATTTCCTTGGGATAAATATTATTATCAAATTCTGAAGCTACAGATGAAATAGAATTAGTAACCGTAGCCATCTGAGATCCGGAAAGTTTGCTCCAGTAACCGTCATCAACATAGAAATAGGTGCGGTTGGAAATGTATCTTAGAGTTGCATTCAGGCTGGTACGGAAATATTTATCATAACTTGGGTCCACAAAGAATTTGCGCTGATCCCCGACAACACTAGCCTGAGCATATCCCCCAACAACAAAAAAACTGGCGACAATCAGTAAAGTCAGAGAAAAATTAAATTTTCTTAGCATACTCATCACTAACTATTGTATCATTAACTAGAGACCCCCGCCAAGGATTTTAGTTCAGCAATCCCATCTTCAATTTTAATCTCCGGCTTCCAGCCTAAGAGCTTGAAGGCCAGGGAGTTATCAGCAAGAGTGTCTTTTGGTTCGAGCCTGGCGGGTATATGGACCACCGGCCCGCCGATAAGTGCGGCGATTTTATTTATTGATTGATTCTCACCGCCACCGATATTAATAACTTCTCCCTTGCCTATTTTATCATTTTCCATAGCCAGAATATTGGCCCTGACAATATCTTTTACATGGGTAAAATCCCGAGTTTGTTTTCCGTCACCCGTAATCGTCATAGGCTCGCCGGCCAGCTTTTGTTTTAAAAATTTTCCGATAACAAGAGCGTAATCCCCCTCAGAACTATACCTGGGACCATAGGCATTAAAGTATCTGAGCGACACTGTCGGCAAATTGTAAATTTCTGTCCATAATTTACAATAAAGCTCCCCGATATATTTTTGTAAACCATATGGACTCTTGGGAGAAGGGGTCATGGTTTCAATCAACGGCATTACCACCTGATCTCCATATGCGGAGCTTGAAGCAGAATAGATGACTTTTTTAACTTTCGCATCTACGGAAGATATCAGAACGTTCAAAGTCCCCTCGACGTTATTTTTATTAGATTCGGCAGGATGTTCTATCGAATACTGAACTCTGGGCACTGCTGCCAGATGAAAAACATAATCTACTCCCACGAAAAGTGGTTTTATAGCATCCAGATCGGTGATATCAAGAATATGTAGCGTGGCCTTTTTATTTACGTTCTCTTTTTTGCCGGCTGAGAGATTATCAATAACATGAACCTCAAATCCGCGCTCAATCAAAGCATCTACCAGATTAGAGCCTATAAACCCCGCCCCTCCAGTGACAAGTACCTTCATCAAAAATTACCAATTTACAATTTACAATTTCCAATGAATTTACAATGAATCAATGAAACATTGAAAATTTAATGAAAATTGAGAATTGATAAATGAAAATTATATCCTTATCTTTTTTCTTTTTTGTACAATTAGTTCTTTATTGTGCTTTGATACTTCTTCTAGTGTCAGGCCCTGGTGCTTCAAAAGCTCAACATTGTAGTCATTTACTGACTGAAGAACATCAACCCCGGCTTTGACCAGTTTAAGGAAATTTTTATCTCCCTTCTTCTGCTGAAGTTCTTTTATTAAAGTGTTGGAAAATGCGATAAAAGCATTCATGTCCTTGGGAAAACAATATCCTCCGGCACCGCAATAGTTGCCGTGCTCGACATTAAGCCAAGCAGAACCAATCCTTAAGTCGGCACCCAGTAATTCCCTAATATTCTCATAATCAACTCTGGCATTAGTTTTTTCCGATTCGTATTTTTTATTAATCGCATGACAAAGATCAGCTAAGATATTGCCATAGACGACCTTGATATAACCGAATACATTGGAGGCATATTTGCCTAACTCGGCTTCGGTAGCATTGACCGATTTCTTAGAGTAATCAGAAGTCCAGGGCCTCACGAAATGCTTTTTAGGCAACAGATTTAAAACCTCGACAGCATCACTGGCGCTTTTGGAAGTCGTGCCGACGATCTGGCGATCAGGGGAAAGAAAATCCTCCCAGGCCTGAGACTCCGTCAAAAATTCAGGATTAAAAATCATCCTTTTTTTAGGAAACTTTTTCTGAAGCTTCTCAACAGTACCCGGAGCAACGGTAGATTTAACTACAATAATCTTGCCATCCTTTAGTGTGGCAACGGCGTTTTCAACTATAGAAGTATTGCAACTGCCATCAGGATTTGGCGGCGTGGGCACCGAAACAAAAACCACATCCGCCTTATTTACGTCGTCAGCGTAGCCTTTCTTGGGATCGACATCGTAACAGAACAGGTCTTTGCCTCTTTTGTATCCGTTTAATTCTTCGAACCACTTCTTAATCGGCTCCCCCACCATCCCCAATCCGATGATACCGATTTTAATTTTTGTAGATTGATTTGCCATGTCTTAAAAATACCACTCTAAATTATTCTTGCAACTAGGATCGGACGTCGATCACTAACCGCAGGAGAGTTGATCTCTGGGGATCTCCCGCAGGTTGGCTGGATTCAAGGCAAAGGTTCATCGTGGAGGAACTTCCACGGGAATCGCCTCAGAGAGCAAGCCCTCCTGCGGTTAGTCCCATTTTTGACATAATCTTACATTTTTCCTATCATACTCAATGATATGTCCAAGAAATTTGCCCTCTTTTTACTAGACATCGCCTCTTTATATCTGTCTCTAGTCTTAACTCTCTCCATCCGATACAGAGAGGAATTTACGGCCCAATATTATCTCCATCTTCCACCATTCACGCTTATTTTTATTTTATGGCTTCTAGTTTTCTACATCTCCAATCTGTACGATGTCCGTTCCCAAAAGAATGAACTAAGCTTTTATACAAGGCTTTTTCAGGCGATAACCATAGCAGCCGGCATATCTGTAACTTTTTTCTACCTCCTATCGATATTCAGGATTACTCCCAAGACCAACCTCTTTATTTTTATAGTGATCCTCAGTGGCCTGGAAATCGGCATCCGGTCTTTCTTTAATAGTATCGCCGAGAAAAAATTCAAAACTTCTATACTGATAGTGGGGCTAAATCCTCAGACATTGGAGCTCGCGCAATTTATAAAAAGAAACCCGCAATCAGGATACGAGTTAAAACATGTAGTCGATATTGCACCGGGTGGCTCAGTTGTGAAGGATGAATTCAAGAGATTCGGTCTTATTGAAGGCATCCAGAACCTGAACAGCATCATTAGGAACGAGAAGATTAATACTATTGTTATAAGCCCTGAGGCGTATCAGATAAACGAGATTATAGACATCTTCTACAAATCGCTTGAGCAAAAAGTAACATTCCGAAACTTGTCATCTTTTTATGAAAATCTGACCAATCGGGTTCCCTTGGGCGCGATCAATCAAATCTGGTTCCTGGAAAACTTAAGCGAAGGCGGGAAAAATTCATTTGAAGTATTAAAAAGATTTTTTGATATTATCGGGGGGGTGATATTGGGATCCATATCTTTGCTACTTTATCCATTTGTAATTCTGGCCGTTAAAACTTCTTCCGGCCCTATTTTCTACCGCCAAAAAAGATTCGGTCAGACAGGTAAAGTTTTTGAAATTATAAAATTCAGGACCATGGATAAAGATGCTGAGAAGCTGACCGGCGCTATCTGGACGGTTGAGGGCGACCCCCGGATTACTAAAATCGGCAATTTTCTCAGAAAGACAAGATTAGACGAACTTCCCCAATTATGGAACATCCTCAAAGGAGATATGTCATTTGTAGGGCCCCGGGCTGAGCGACCGGAGTTTCATGAAAGACTCAAGCAAGAAGTTCCATTTTATGAAGAGCGTTACATTATCAAACCGGGACTAACGGGCTGGGCTCAGATAAACTACCGCTATGGCGCATCCGTAGCAGACGCCGCAGAGAAACTCCAGTATGATTTATATTATATAAAAAACAGATCTCTAATTCTGGACTTGGGAATAATTCTCAAGACGATAAATATCATGCTCAAGCAGGAAGGCAGATAAACAAAACCCGCTCAAAAAGAGCGGGGTAACAATTTACACTATCGGGCCAATTCATCTGCCACTATCTGTGGCAAAAATGGCTCCAACGCCTTTCTAACAGCCTCGACTGCCTCATTATTATTTTTAACAT
>CAYSDF010000033.1:0-3762 GCA_964429675.1 uncultured Candidatus Saccharibacteria bacterium | reverse complement strand
ATTCCAGGACTTAAGTCGAGAAACTCACTCATGGCTTACTCCATAAAAAGCTGTTAACGATCTTTTTAAGACATTACAATATAATTATTGTCTTGTAAAGTATTGACTCTGCACCATAAATATTATATAGGTACCTTACTCACAGTCCGTTCATTTACAACCGAAGGGAACAGAAATGAAGCCGAAAGAAGTGGCCGAAATCGTAAGACAGCTCACTAGAAAACCGCATATGCCCGCTATCCACATCTGGGGACCTCCCGGAGTTGGAAAATCGAGGCTATGCAAACAAATTGCCGACGAAGACGGAATTGGGTTTATAGACATGCGCCTTTCGATGATGGATCCTTCAGACATTAAGGGCTTGCCCTTTCCTGAGGATGGAAGGACAAAGTGGCTTCCACCCTGGGAATTCCCAAGAGATGGGAAAGGAATTTTTCTGCTGGATGAGTTCAATCTCGCCCCGCCATTGGTTCAGGCATCGGGATATCAGTTTGTTCTGGATCGAAAGGTGGGAGAATATACTTTGCCCGAAGGCTGGCATATCATTGCCGCCGGAAATAGAGCTGAGCATGGCGCAAATATTTACAAAATGGCCGCTCCCCTGCGAAACAGATTTATCCATATAGATTTTGAGGTAGACTTGGATGATTGGCGGGATTGGGCTATTAATAATAACCTCCGCTCGGAGATAGTGGAATTCATTAGCTTCCGGCCGGACCTGCTATTCAAATTCGATTCTCAGCGACACGACAATGCCTTCCCTACTCCCAGAACTTGGGAATTCATGTCCCAAATGATACAGGGCACTGGTGATATGTCAGCAACTACCCGCAATAAATTATTTGCCGGTACAGTTGGCGACGGCGCAGCACTGGAATTTACCAGCTACCTGCAAATCAGGACTAAGCTTCCTAATATCGATGAGATATTGGCAGGCAAAGACCATGTTGTAGATAATGATATAAACGTAAGCTATGCGCTTGTTACAGGCTTAGTAATCCGGGCCAGGAACGATCAATTTGAAAGACTGCTGAATTATTCCGAAAAAATTAAATCAAAAGAAGTGGCTATTTTGATGCTTCGGTTGATGATTCAAAAAGATCGTAAAGCGATCGAGAGTGCTCCTTCCTGGAAAAAAGTATCGGCTGAATATTTTAATCTTTTATTTTAAGGGATAGATAATGTTCGGCGACATTTCTCCAAAAGATAGGATAACTAAATCCAGAATACGGCTTCTCCTTCATTACCCTTTCTTTGGATATTTGGCTCTTGGACTGGAACTGGAGGAAACAGATCAGATCCCGACAATGGCAACGGATGGAAAACACCTTTTTTACAATGTTAAATTCCTAGAAACACTCACCCCCGAAGAGCTAACCGGAGTGATCGCTCATGAGGCTCTGCACTGCGCCCTGGGCCATCTCTGGAGGCAGGGCGAGAGAGAGCGCCAAAAGTGGAATTATGCAGCCGATTATGCCATTAATTTAATAGTTACTAAAGAAGGACTGACACTCCCCGCCTGCGCACTAATAGATGCAAAATTTGCCGACATGTCGGCCGAACAAATATATGAGCTCCTGCCTGATCCTTCTAAAATACAGGGCGGCCTAATATCCTCGCATGACTATTGGCCGGGTAACAACCAGGCCAGCTCTGATCCAGGCCAGAATAATGCACCTCCCCAAACCGGCAATGCTTCTTCCGGAACGGCACAGACACCCAATAAGTCGACCGACGACATCGAAAAAGAGTGGAAAGAGCGTCTGGCAAAGGCGGCCCACGAAGCAAGGGGACGAGGGAATCTCCCCGGATCAGTGAGTAAGATGATTGAAGATATCCTTGAGCCCATGATTAATTGGAAATTGCTGCTGAGGGACATGATTAAATCCTCTAGTAGGAATGACTTCAGGTTTTTTCCGCCATCAAAGAAACATATCTGGCAGAATGTGTATTTGCCCTCAATCCATGGAGAAAAACTTGAAATTGCCGTCGCTATTGATACATCAGGATCAGTCAGCGATGAGGAATTTTGCGAACTTCTTGCGGAAATCAGGGGAATTACAGAACAATTTGAAGACTACGAAATCCACATTCTTCTCTGCGACACGAGTGTCCATGACTATTTATTAATCAGTTCTACCGATCCCTGGCCAAAAAGGTTTCGCAAAATGGGCGGAGGGACAAGCTTTATTCCTGTATTTGAATACATACAGCAGAATGATCTGAGAATATCAGCGCTAGCTTACCTCACTGATGGGGATGGAGCTTTTCCGGATCACGAGCCCGAGTATCCAGTATTGTGGATTCTCAACAATAACAAGGCCGAGGTTCCATGGGGAACGGCCATAAAAATGGAATCTCTTGCAAAATAGGGCATTCCAAATCGTCCCGCCCAGGTGGGACGATTTTTTAATGAAGTTGACAAAATTAGTAAATTGCTTAGAATGATGGTAAGTTTTTTAAAAAGCTAGGCGACCCATGAATACAGATCAGACCATAACTGAGTTTAATAAATACTTGCGGAATTTTCAGGAATTAGGACTTACGCTCTCTGAAGAAATAAATAGTCTTCCATCAATAAAAATCCCCCCATTTAAGATGCCTCACTGGACTGAAATCGGTGTCGATTTAAAAATGAATTTGGGCCTTAGGCGGGTATGGATGCTGACCAAAACCGATGATCCGAAGATCATAACTATCCGCAAAAAAACTTTTGTTTTAGAAGTGAAGATAACAGATAAAGGAGAGATACTAGTTTCATTATTAAATCCTCTAGATTTGACAAATGAAATTGTCTTCTCCTCATCCGGTGATCACGGAAAACTGCAATCTCGATTAAGACTGCAGTGTTTTATTACATTCAGTCAGTTTCTGAATCCTATCATGAAAAAGACAATAAAAAAACTTGAGCGGATGTACAAGCTCCGGGGAATGGAAAAGGATCAGTACATAAAACTTGTCGAGCCGGTGGAAACAACCTTCAAAGGCCTTGTTCCATTTTTGTTGGCAGATAAGCTGGATAAACACGGGGGCAGATAAATGATTATACACATTCTGCTCATTACCGGAAAAATATTTATCGCCTCGTATTTAGCATTCGCAGTCTTATTCTACTTATTCCTAAAAAGTCTTCTGATCCAGCCCGAAAATAGCCATCCTATTATAAGCGTACACTCCTGGCATTATAAGCTGGCTTATCCCTTCAGAAGACACCATGTTATGCTAGAAGAAATAAAATTCTTCAGATATTCCTTAAAATTATTCTTGATGATTTTCCTGGGGTGGCCGATACTGATCGTCTGGGAAACTCTTAAATTCATCATATACAACCCGTTCCTGATTCTGTTCGGTGCATATTCTACTCCCGACCTTTATGGTATGTGGCATAACGCCGAACACCCTTTCTACACAAGAATAAGCCTAATGTACGTTCCCCGAAAAATTTATCCTATCTATCTGTTAGCAGCCGGCCTGTTAGGTTGGGCAATCTACAAATGGACCGTAACGGTTCTGGTAATACTCGCTGTTATTATAATTGTGGTGGCATTTATTGCTCTACTGGTTTATCTAATTGAAACCGAACGCTTTAAGCCATTTATAGACTGGGTTCAATCTGTAAGGGCCAAGTCCACAAATAATTTTATAGTAAAATATAACTATAAAATTGTAGTACAAAGAAGAGACGACGAAGATTAATAACCCCGCGGGCCCCCTAACTCAACATAAATCTCTAGCGCGATGCTAGGGATTTTATTTTTAGGC
>CAYSDF010000032.1:0-10945 GCA_964429675.1 uncultured Candidatus Saccharibacteria bacterium | reverse complement strand
GAGAAGGTCTTGGTGACCACCGATACTTCTGAAAGATATAATTTTGGCGATCACCTGGCCATCGCCGGAACTCTTAAAAAACCTCAGAACTTCAGTGATTTTGACTACATTACTTATCTGAAGAAGGACGGGATAAGAATGACTGTGCCTTTCCCTAAGATTTATAGGAATATAACTGATTTAGATCTTGGTTTTCTTGAAAAATCTAAAATTAGTATTTATAGGAAGATATTTTTGGTAAAAGAAACTTTTCAGGAAGCCGTAAATAGATCAATACCTGATCCTAATGCGGCCTATATAAACGGTATTTTGCTTGGCACTCGCCAGAATATTCCCGATGATTTAAAGCAGGCTTTTAATAAAACCAGTACGACCCATATTCTCGCCATATCAGGATATAATATTATGGTGATCTCGGATGTAGTTTTAATGATATTGGTTTTGTTTGTCAGGCGAAAAGTGGCTTTCTGGATTTCGGTCGTGGTGATCATTCTATTTACGATTTTGACGGGGTCTTCCTCGTCTGTGGTCAGGGCGGCAATTATGGGTCTTGTATTGTTGTTTGCCTCCGGCTACGGTCGTCTCTATGATGTCAGGAATTCCGTTATCTTGACTGGGGCGATAATGATATATACCAATCCTTTCGTTCTGATTTTTGATGTCGGTTTTCAGCTCTCTTTTTTAGCTGTGCTGGGACTGGTCTATCTGTATCCTTTGTTGGATTACAAACTTAGGAAAATACCTAAATTAGGCGGATTAAAAGAAATAATTCTAATGACTTCATCGGCGCAGCTCATAGTTGCTCCGCTGTTAGTTTATTATTTCAAATCCCTTTCGCTAGTTTCTTTGCCAACAAATATTTTAATACTGCCGTTCGTACCATATGCTATGTTAGCCGGATTTGTGGCGGGTACAAGCGGAATGATCTTTGCTCCCATCGGTCAGTTATTTGGTTTTATCGCTTGGGCAATAAGTGCCTATCAAATCAAAGTTGTGGAATATCTAGCCTCTTTTAATTATTCTTCTGTCTCTATCTCGATTGACTGGCCAATTATGCTTGGAATATATCTAATAATTTTCATTATGCTTTATGGATTCAATAGCAAAAATTCCAAGGTAGATAATAAAGAAGCTTAACCTAGCTTTTGTTTTCGATCAGTATGTGTTAATACTAGTTTCAGACACTTTGAAAAAGGAATATTGTTATGCACATAAGGCCGATCCTAGTTAGTTTAGTGGCAATTATGTCTACAAATCTAGTCCATGCCCAGGATTCAAAGGTCACGATACTAAGTCACCAGGAGAGTGTCTTCTCAAATGATGAATGCAAGATATCGAAAACCTGCGATCTCAAAAAGGTTGAGTATTTTGTCGAAGATTACAAGGTAGCCATAGATGGGGATTATAGTTATGGCAGAAGATTCTTTGCTAGATACGAGACAAATTCAGTTAAAAATCTTGAGAAATATGCCTTTGTTCAGTTTATTAAGGGATGCGACTTCACTATGCGCAGAGTAGGTCAAAAGATGGAGACATTTCATGATATCATATATCCCAGGGATAATGGCGCAATAGAATTTAATTTTAAAGATTGGACCATAGATTCTTATGACGATGATCCCGTATATTCCAGCATTCCGAAAAAATCCAGGCTTTATGGGTACAGATGGAATACGGTACCCAATTCTTTCTCTACTGATACCGAGATGTATTATGGTCAGAAGAAGCCGAAGATTCCCCAGCTTTATATAGTCGATCATCCCGGCAGCGCTTTTTATGTTAGAGACACTGCTTATAATATTTCATTGCAGTTCAAGACCTGCATATATAGAATCAAAGACATTCCCGATAAAGTGCCTCATGATAAGATAGATTTTGCTAAACCGATTAATTGTTATGAATGGAATAGCTCATTTATTTATAACGATGCAACCGGCAAATTCGACAGTCCTGCCCAGATTGTCTCGGCCTGTAATTAATCACCCCGCTTAAAAAGCTGGGTTTTTATTTTATGGGATTCCTTGTCGTCTTGAAAGTTAGGAAATAAAGTATTAAAATATTTAAATATGGAACAAACAAAAGTTAAATTAGAGAGAACCCTGGTTTTATTGAAGCCAGATGCTGTGGATAGGGGAATAGTTGGAGAAATAATCCATCGTTTTGAGCGTGTCGGGGCGAAGATGGTAGGTATGAAAATGCTAGTATCAGATAAAGATACGGCTATGAAGCATTATACAGAAGACATCACTCGAAGGAGGGGTGAAAAGGTTAGAAATATGATGATAGAGATGTTAACGTCAGGCCCTATAATAGCTGTTGTCTTTGAGGGGATTGAAATAATAGGCATAGTTAGAAAGCTTGTAGGCGTGACGGAACCTAAAGCTTCTGCGCCGGGAACTATTCGAGGCGATTTTACCCATGTTTCTTTCGGTTATGCCGATTCTAAAAATATACCAATTATAAACTTAATTCATGCATCTACTTCGCCAGAAGAAGCTGAGGCTGAAATAAGTGTTTGGTTTAAGCCTGAAGAACTCTTCACCCACAAGCCTGGTTATACTAAGTTTACTCTCGGGGAATAGTTGTAAACAGTCGGAAATTGTAAATTAGTAATTGAAAATTTATAATAAGGGTAGGCTCTTCTTTTGTTTACAAGCTTTAGAACAAATTGTCTCTTCCGGGAGTCTTATATTCTGTAGTTCTGGCGAGGCCCAGTCCCACTTTTTGTGTTTTTTTATGTAAACGTTAGCTAGGTAGTTCATATTTTTTCTGAGGGTTATCATTAAACGTGAAAAGTGGAGCTGGGTTTCCGATGAGCTACTATGCGGACACCCACTATGAGGCTTTAAAACGGCCTCACACTTAGCTGAAGACTTGATGCAAAGGTAGGGTCTAACTAAAATCACGCCGATTGGCGTGATTTTAGTTTCTGACTGTCGGGCACCACGGCTACTGCCTTTGGCATTTCGTCGCCTTCGGTCCTCAACTGCCGACCTGCCTGCCGGCAGGCAGGGAATCGTTCGCCAGCTGGCGAATCGGGCTATACCCTCCTACAGAGATTCCCGGCTAAAGCACGGGAACCTTCTCCGAGCGTGAATTTTGATTGCCCACATTGTCGGGCTGCCGAGAATCGAACTCGGGCTATACCCACCCCAAGGGTACGGACTACCATTATCCGACAGCCCGACAATGAGGGCAATGACAAAAATTATAAATTTTTTAAAATTCCCGTTCGAGTAAAGACTTTTACTCGAACCCCCAAGGGTATAAAGGCGAAGGTTTTAGGGACGTGCTTACTCAGCGAAGGTTCCGGTTGGAGGAACTCCAGTCGGAATCGCTGTAGCCGTCCCTGGAATCGCCTCCGGACTACCACCTGCCTGCCGGCAGGCAGGTTATCCGACAGCCCGATTTTTAATGTGGCCAGTCTAGGTCAAGGTCATAGCCTGAGCCATCAAATTCATCTAAGGCATCAATCAGGGCATTAGATACTCCGTCTTCATCGTTTTTCTCTTGATCTTCATCGGAAATTTCTTTGTCCTTCAAAATTTCTCTTACTAGTTTAAGAAGTTCATGATATTTTCTCGATATTTCAAGTTTGCCATGCATGTTGGCGAATTTACTGAATGCAACAAGCTGCTTTTCTATTTCCTCAAGAATCAATACCTGGACTCTGTGTTCGGCTAATTTTTTCTTTGCATTTCTTAGCCTTTCTTTTATGCCCAGAGCTGTTTCTTCTGAAATAGGCCCCATGTCTTTATTGGTTAATCTGGCTTTGTTTACGGCCAACCATAATTCTGATAACTCTGTAATAGTTTTAACTTCGGCACCGATTATCAATTGAGGCATTTTTTCCTCAGGGCCAGGTTTTCTCGATGTATTCTTTTCTGAAGCAAAATATTTCATCTGGGTCAGGTCTCCTTTAATGATGTGCTCTTTTATTCTCGCTAGCTTAGTTTTGATTGCATCGGGAGATGAGGTTACATCTATGCCCATGGCCATGTAATCGAATCCGCCCTCCTCGTTTTGAAGTTCTACTGCCGTATCTATGCCATTATAAAGATCATCGTATTCTGCCGGTACTAAAGTCATTGTATTTGGTCCGAACCAATCGCTTAATTCGATTTGTTCGGCTAATAATGCCTCAAGTATCTGCGCTCTTTTCAGCGGGGGACTGCCCTGCTCCTTTATTCTGGCCTTTTTAGTCTCAACGTTTAATTTGTCCCGTTCTACCTCTGCTTCGCCATATATATCCTTGAAGTCATCCATCTTAATAGCACTAGCTTTATGCCTAGGTACTAGTAATTCAAAAGCCCGCTCTTCGTCTATTGATATTTTCTCTACTACTGAACCTTTTTGAGTTGGTATAGATTCTCTCGCCAACTTGTTTGTATAGAACTTACGCGTTAGGCCAAGTTCGAGGCAAAATCGAGTACTGGGTCGAGCCATAGTCAACTATGGTGAGAACCAGGCGGAGATTTTAACGAAGAAATTGGCCTAACCCTTCAGGGCTTGTCGGCCATTACTTATTATAATGGCCCAAGCGAGAAAGTTCTATTTTATTTAGCCTTCCAGGTAGTGAAAATTCGAGATTCAATTTATTCTATAAATTGCTGGCCGGAGGCAGCTCGAACTTCTACTACCTGGCTTTATGGAGGGTTTTTATGCAGTCAGTGCAGATTTTAACTCTTTTACCGTCCATCTTAGTCCATTGGAGGTTGGGGTAGCGCTTTGAGCGGTTAGTAGGATTATAATGACCACGCAAAAGTACTCTGGTGGTGACCATGATTGGTTTCTTACCGCAATTAGAACATCTTGTAGCCATAAAATTGAATAATAATCTTAAATTTGTTTGCGGTTTACATTCTACCAGTAAATTGATATTCTTTCAAGGTGAATGCGTTTTTACTAGCTATATTTCAAGTAGTAGTGCTTTTGTACTCAGTGGTAATCCATGAGCTAGCTCATGGTACAATGGCTAATTCTCTGGGCGATCCAACGGCCAAAAACATGGGCCGATTGACTCTAAACCCATTAAAGCACCTAGATATTTTTGGTTCGGTGATTCTACCGCTGTTTTTATTTATTGTGAATGCGCCGTTTATCTTTGGTTATGCCAAGCCAGTGCCCTATAATCCTTATAATTTAAGGGATCGTAAATACGGTCCGGCCAAAGTAGCGATAGCCGGACCAATAACTAATATTGTATTAGCTCTGCTTTTTGGTCTGACGTTAAGATTCTTGCCCGATGTTTTTTCTACCTCGCTCATACCTCAGTTGCTGTCTTTTATTGTAAGACTTAATCTTGTCCTAGCCGTCTTCAATCTTTTCCCGATTCCTCCGCTTGATGGCCACTGGCTTTTGATGACTTTCTTGCCTGATAGCATGCGAGCATTTAAAGATTTCTTGTACAAATATAGTATGTTTATTTTTGTATTCTTTCTCTTCTTTATTTTCCCCCTAGTCTTTCCAATAGTGTTCTTCTTATTCAAATTGATAGTTGGAGTCGGATTTTAATTGACATAAAGGGAGACACTCTGCTATACTGGCGAAGACCTTAGAGGTCTTATTTTTATGTCGTTTATCCAGGAGCATTTGTTTTACAATGCGATTGGTTATAAACACATAACCCCGCCCCATCTGGGCTGATAGTGAGTGATACCACAAGGTAGAGCCGATAGGCGGCTTACGCCTCTAGTGTGTATATAAATCAAATTATGATTCCAGATGGAGCGGGGTGACGAGTTTTGTAGCAGTTCGTCTGCTCGAAGACTCGCAACTACTCACTGACAAAATCGTCATGCCGACATTTAGACAGCTTTTAAAACATCCAAGAAAGATCGCCAGAGCGAAAACTAAGTCGCCGGCTTTGACTTTTGGTTTTAATGCTTTACAGAACAGACCGGTTAGCTACCCAGCGTCTTTTAAGAGGGGAGTTTGTTTGCAGGTTAAGACCATGACTCCTAAGAAGCCAAACTCAGCCTTGCGTAAAGTCGCCAGAGTCAGACTAACTAATGGAATGGAAGTCACGGCATATATCCCTGGTATCGGCCACAATTTGCAGGAGCACTCAGTTGTTGTTATAAGAGGTGGAAGAGTAAAAGATTTGCCAGGTATCAGATATCATATAGTAAGAGGAGTTTTGGATTCCGGCGGAGTTGAGGGCAGAATGCAACAGCGTTCCAAATATGGAGCTAAGAAAGCCAAGAAATAATTTTAATAAATCATGCGCAGACCAGTTAAAAAAAGAAATATCACAAAACCGGATATAAAATTCTCGAATGTTTTAGTTTCTAAACTTATAAATAAAATAATGCAATCCGGTAAAAAGGCTATCGCTACAAGAATAGTCTACAATGCCTTCGATGTTATAGAAAAAAAGACCGGAAAACCGGGATTGGAAATATTTGATAAAGCTATTCAGAACGTAACTCCTAATATGGAATTGCGGTCACGCAGAATCGGCGGCGCCAACTATCAGGTGCCTGTTGAGGTTCGGCCTGAGCGTAAAGTTGCTTTAGCTTTACGCTGGATTATAGACTCTGCTCAAGGTCAGAAAGGCAAGCCCATGGAGGAAAAGCTCGCAGAAGAAATAATCAATGCTTCAAATAACCTTGGTAACGCAATAAAGAAAAAGAACGATGTCCATCGAATGGCCGAAGCCAACAAGGCTTTCGCTCATTTTGCTTGGTAAGTTTTTGTCCAAGAGCAGAGCGATTGGTTACAAAAAGTTACCCCGCCATGGCGGGGTCACCAATTTATAATTATTCGCTTAGCTCATAAATAAGTTGGCTGATTATCCAATTGATAAAATTAGGAATATAGGTGTCATTGCTCATATTGATGCCGGTAAGACCACAACCTCAGAGAGGATTCTTTTTTATACAGGAATATCTCACAAGATAGGAGAGGTCCATGAAGGGGATACGGTAATGGACTGGATGGAGCAGGAGAGAGAAAGAGGAATTACTATTACCGCCGCTGCAGTCACCGCTTTTTGGGTGCCGACTGATGCTAAAGATAAAGTTGCAGACAAAATTAAGCTGAATATCATCGATACTCCTGGGCATATAGATTTCACTATTGAAGTAAAGCGTTCTCTGAGAGTGCTGGACGGGGCTGTGGTTGTGTTTGACGGTGTTGCTGGAGTTGAGCCTCAATCTGAGACCAACTGGCGCTACGCCGACGATTATAAGGTTCCTCGTATTTGTTTTATAAATAAACTGGATCGTTTAGGTGCGTCTTTTGATCGTTCATTTAATTCAATCATGGAGCGTCTTTCTCCCTATGCTGTAAAGCTTCATATTCCCGATGGACATGAAGATCAATTCAAGGGAATAGTGGATCTTTTGACGATGGAATATATTACATTTGATGGCGACAAGGGAGAGAAAGTCATCAAAGGTGAAATCCCAGCTCATCTTATGGATGCAGCCAAGAAAGAAAGGGCTGTGGCGATAGAAAAGATCGTCGAGCAGGATGACGAAGCTATGTCTGAATATCTTGAGGGCAAAGAAATTTCCTTAGAAAGATTAAGGAAAATTATAAGAAAGGCAACTATAGAAAACAAAATTTTTCCTGTTTTGTGCGGTTCGGCCTTAAAGAATAAAGGTGTTCAGCTTGTTTTGGACGCCGTATCTTATTATCTTCCTTCGCCTCTGGATATTCCGTCCATCAAAGGTGTTGACCAGAAAACAGGCCAGGACAAAAATATTACTCCCGACGAGAATACTCCGTTTACTGCATTGGCTTTTAAAACTGCAACTGATCCATTCGTTGGCTCGCTTACTTTTTTCCGTGTTTATTCAGGCAAACTGACGTCGGGTTCCTACCTTTTAAATACAAGATCAGGTCAGCAGGAGCGTATCAGCCGCATCGTCCGCTTGCATGCTAATGACCGCGAAGAAATAAAAGAAATTTTTGCCGGCAATATAGCCGCCACCGTAGGACTTAAGGCCACCAAAACAGGGGACACTCTTTGTGATGTTGAAAATCCAGTTGTTCTTGAAGGTATTGATGTGCCAGAGCCGGTTATTTCTTTGAGGGTTGAACCAAAGACGAAAGCTGATCAGGAAAAAATGAGCCTTGCCTTAAGGAAGCTTTCTGATGAAGATCCTACCTTCAGAATAAAGAGCGACGAAGAAACTGCGGAAACCATCATCTCCGGTATGGGAGAGCTCCATCTGGAAATTATAGTTGACCGCTTAAAGAGAGAATTCGGAGTCAATGTTAATGTCGGCCGTCCTCAGGTAGCATACAAAGAAACTATTTCTGGTACAGCCGAGGCAGAAGGTAAATATATCAGGCAATCAGGAGGCCGGGGTCAATATGGCCATGTTTGGTTGCGAGTTGAGCCTAAAGAGAGGGGTCAGGGATACGAATTCGTGGATGCTATAAAAGGAGGATCTGTTCCTAAAGAGTTTATTGCCCCGTCAGAAAAGGGAGTCAAAGAAGCAATGGATAAGGGTGTCGTTGCCGGATTCCCTATGGTGGATATGAAAGTTACTCTATATGACGGTTCATATCATGAGGTAGACTCATCGGAAATAGCCTTCAAGATAGCTGCCTCAACCGCATTGCAGGAAGCAGCTAAAAGAGCTAAGGCAATCATTCTTGAACCTGTTATGAAAGTTGAAATTATAGTTCCGGATAAGTTCCTTGGAGAATCAACGGGCGATCTGGCATCAAGACGCGGTCAGATACTTAGCGTTAATGACCGAAGCCCTCTTAACTTAAAAATAATTGAATCAAGAGTTCCTTTGTCTGAAATGTTTGGTTATGCCACATCAATTAGGTCCTTGACTGAGGGAAGAGGGACGTTTACAATGGAGTTCGATCATTATGAACCGGTTCCAAATAATGTCACCCAGCTCATCGTCGAGGGTAAGAAGTAGGGAGATAAGGAAAGGGGTGGCACCGATTGGGGACCCCATCAAGACGGAAGTAATCTGAGTATTTATGGGGTAAAGCGGTGACAGGACCCCGTCGTGGAAAAAATAATCCCGTTAGAGACATAGCTGGCACGAATTATTGAATAAGCAGTGGCCAGAGTATCTTAACGGGAAATAGTAGATAAATAACTTGGCACGGTTGCGACCAGGTCGCAACCTGTCTCTAACGGGATGGATGTAAAAGAACTTAAAAAGTTAATCAAGAATTCTACCGCCGTTTTAGTTTTAGATAACGGCGAGCCTTCTATGGTTATCTTAGACTATAAGCTTTATAAGGATTTGATTTCAGAAAAAGAAGAGAAGGATATCAAGATCAATCATGGCAATGGTAATGGCCACGGTGACATAAATGAGCCCCAAAGAATGCAGCATATAGGAAGTGCCATAGGAAATGGAGTCTCCGGTTCTGGCCGAGAGTCAGAATTGTTGGATAAACTGAACAGAGAAATATTAGCCTTGAAAAACCAGATAGAGATTGAAGAGAGAGCCTTTTCAAGGACGGGGTTGACTAATGACAGCGATTAGATTAAAATAGATTTTGCATATTAATTTAATAGGATCGTAGAACGTAGCATGTAGATTGTTGTTTTAAACCACACTCGACATCCACGCTCAACGTACAAGCCAAATGGCAGGAAAATTTGAAAGGACAAAGCCGCATCTCAATATCGGTACAATCGGTCACGTCGACCACGGTAAAACAACTCTTACCGCGGCAATTTTGCATACCATGGATTTGTTTAAGGATGAAGGCTATGGAGCCAGAGTCGAAGCCGTAGATCAGATCGATAATGCTCCGGAAGAAAAAGCCAGAGGTATCACTATCGCACTTCACCATTCCGAATATTGGACTCCAAAGAGACACTATGCTCACGTTGATGCCCCAGGTCACCAGGACTACATTAAAAACATGATCACCGGTGCCGCTCAAATGGATGCCGCTATTATCGTCGTTGCAGCTTCTGATGGTCCTATGCCTCAGACCCGAGAGCACATTTTGCTCGCCCGACAAGTTGGTGTTCCTTATCTTTTAGTTTTCTTGAACAAAGTTGATCAGGTTGATGATCCGGAAATGATTGATTTGGTTGAGACTGAAATAAGAGAACTCTTAAATAAATATCAATATCCCGGAGACAAGACCCCGATTATAAGAGGTTCTGGTCTTAAGGCTCTCGAGGAGAAGACAAAAGACGGAGCGTTTGTTTTGAAAGTAAAAGAACTCATTGATAGCGTAGATTCATTTGTACCAGACCCGGTCAGAGAGACTGAGAAGCCTTTCTTGATGCCGGTAGAAGATATCTTCTCTATTGAAGGCCGAGGCACCGTTGTCACCGGAAGAATCGAAAGAGGTATCGTCAAAATAAACGAAGAAATTGAAATCGTTGGTTTAAAGCCTACTACTAAGACCGTAGTTACCGGTATAGAGATGTTCAATAAACAGTTAGACGAAGGTATGGCTGGAGATAATGCCGGCGTGCTTTTGAGAGGAACCAAGAAAGAAGATATCGAAAGAGGTCAGGTTCTGGCTAAGCCCGGCTCTATAACTCCTCATACTGAGTTTGATGCTGAGATATACGTCTTGACCAAGGAAGAGGGCGGACGACACACCCCATTTTTCAAAGGCTACAAACCTCAGTTTTATTTCAGAACTACTGATGTCACCGGAGAAGTTATGCTGCCTGAAGGTACCGAGATGGTCATGCCAGGGGATACCGCTAACCTAAAAGTCAAACTTATTGCTCCTATTGCTATGCAAGAGAAACAGAGATTTGCTATCCGAGAAGGTGGTAAGACCGTTGGAGCAGGAGTCGTAACGAAGATTCATGTATAAAATACCCAGCCCCAGTTTCTGTATAGAAACTGGGGCTGGGCTTTGATCCTTATCAATGGCAAAGAAAACAGAAACAACTGCACAACAGAGAATACGAATCAAGCTGAAGGCTTACGATAATAAGATTATCGATAAGTCGGCTCAGCAGATCGTAGAAACGATTGAG
>CAYSDF010000031.1:0-10989 GCA_964429675.1 uncultured Candidatus Saccharibacteria bacterium | reverse complement strand
GAAACTTTAAAAAATAAAATGCAGGTTTTAGTTTTAGTTCCAGAGATAAGTGCCAGTACCTATTTTTACGAAGAGTTAGCGATGAAGTATGAAACAGTGGTTATCAATAGTCAGATAGATTCGAAGAAGTTATTGAAAAATTGGCAAGATGTATCATCTGGAGTGACCCAAGTCATAATTGGTACAAGGCAGGCTCTTTTTATGCCGTTTAGTAGGCTTGGCTTGATTGTGGTAGATGATCCGGCTAGTGAATCTTACAAATCGGATATGACTCCTAAATATAATGCGTCCGATTTGGCTCTTAAGGTCGCCAGTATTTATGGTGCAAAGATTATTTATACCGCTTCTGCGCCATCGGTAAAAAATTACTGGGATATAAAAAATGGTAACTGTGAGACTTTGGATAAATTAATTCAGCCCCACTCAGAAATTAAAGTGGTTGATATGGTCAAAGAGATAAAAACTGGAAACTTTTCTATGTTTAGTAGGGATCTCCAGGCAGGTATTAATCTTGCCATCGAAAACAATAAAAAGATTTTAATTTTTTCTCCTCGAAAAGGGTACTCCGGAGTTTTAGTTTGTGAGAATTGCGGTTTTTCAGCAAAATGTCCAGATTGTTCAATCCCGATGAGGATTCATAAAATTCCAGAATCAATGCTGGTATGCCATCGTTGCTACAGAACCGATAAAATCCCGCCCTACTGCCCCAATTGTAATAGCTCCAATCTTAGACCGCACGGTACAGCCGGTAGCCAAAAAATAATGGAACATTTACAGAAATATCTTCTAGCGAAAAACTACTCGGTGCCCATTGAAATATACGATGCCGATATTATTGATGATTCAAAAAAAGAGAAAGATGCTGTTGAGGAAATGAATAAATTAGGGGCAAGAATAGTCGTAGCTACTCAGAAAATTTTTAGCCAGCGCCATACCCAGAAATTCGATTTAATCGGAGTTTTAAATGCCGATGCCTTAGTTAGCATCCCTGACTTTAGGACAGATGAGAGGCTTTTATACCAGATACATAAACTGCTTGATTTTAATCCTGATGCGTTTGTTGTCCAATCATATAATTCAGAGAATCCTGCTATGGAAGGTATAATGTCCGGGAATTATAAGGACACTTTTGACAAAGAGTTGATGGCTAGGGAAATGTTTTACTATCCCCCGTTCTCAAGAATTGCCAAACTAACTTTTAAAAATAAAGATAGAGACAAGGCTTCATATGCGGCTCGACTTCTCTCAGAGAAAATGAAGATGTGGATTGTGCAAAATCGTGTTGGGGATACTATAAAAGTTATTGGACCATCGCCTGCTTTTGTGGAACGGGAGGCCGGGTTTTATTTTTACAATTTAATTGTAAAAATTCCTCTACAAATGAAACCGGAGGAGTTATTGAAATATGTGCCTCCTTACTGGTCAGTTGACCTTGACCCTCGATCTGTTGTGTGATAATTATAGGCCAGATCATTAATTACATTTTAAGGGTTGCATAATGCTCAAGGAAGTTGATAGACTGGCGTCGTTAGAGGCTAATATCTGGCGGCTAATCTCTCGTCTTGATGCGAAGCTTAAACTTAATAAGATCCCCTTTTGTACTGTTTTATATAACAAAGAATATGATGCTCAATTGAGATTTGACGGCGGTAACAATTGGTCGGTTATTTCTCTGACCCGAAATTATCAGATACATGATCCAGGACTTTATGAACTTTTGGATAAGTACGCCCGTCTTATGAGCACATCTTTTAATTTTCAAGTTGGAGATCCTGTATTGTATGTGAGCTTAGAAGATTACCAAAAAGCATCCTCCAGATATATTCATGTTAATCGGAAAAATTTCCTTGATAAATTCGCTGAATGTCTCGAGAAAGTCCTTAAATCTCTTGATAAAAACTCTGGCTCCAAACTAGACTATGTCTGATTCTTAAAGCCCCTTTTCGGGGCTTTGTTTTGCTTTACAATAAAGCCTAAATGTGGTAATTAATTAACCATTCTCGCAGTACATTAAAAATCAAAAAGGCGGCTTAAATGAGGTTATTTTGGTCTAAGTCGAAGGGGTTTTTGGAGTCTATCCCGAAGGAGATTGTAAAGAAGCTTAAGAAAGACTACATGCTTGTCAGGCGGCCGCCACGGTGGCTGAAATGGGTGTTCCTAGTCATGATATTGCTATCTTTTGTCGGAGCCGGCGGAGCGTATTGGTATACCTATCGTTATAAAGGGTGCTTTTTTAATATCGGCTGTTTGACTGATGATCTCGGTCATCCTATCGATTTGGATAAGCTAGCCCGTTCTGATTTTAAGCGAGCTTCGTATATATATGCCAGCGACGGTCAAATCATCGGTATGTATTTTGACGAAATCAGAGACCCGGTCAGGATCAATGAAGTCCCAAAAAATATTCAAGATGCTTTTATAGCCGCTGAAGATAAGAGATTCTACAAGCACTCCGGGATCGATATCACCGCCATTATTTCAGCCGCCATGGGCAACGTTACCCATAATTTAGGCTTTAAGTTCTGGACAAGATCGGGTGGAGCAAGCACCATCACTCAGCAATTCGCAAGGCTTGAGTATGCACCAGATGTAAGTGATTTCAAGAACAGATCCCATACGCTTAGCAGAAAAATCAAAGAAGCAAGATTGGCCATCCAGCTGGAAAGAAAGTATCCAAAGGAGAAAATTCTCGAGGGTTATCTAAATATTATCTGGCTTGGTCACGGAGCTAACGGAGTTGCTTCTGGAGCTCAACGTTATTGGGGAAAAGATATTCGCAAGACTCAGCTATCTACGAGAGAAGCAGCAATTCTCGCCGGACTCAATAAAAATCCCGCTGTATATGATCCCATATATCATAAACCAGTCGAATCTAAGCTAGAAGGCTCTGTCTCTTCTGGGGAAGCGGTAAAATTAAAGGAAGAATATGAATCTAAGCTCGCCAAAGAATTTGTCCGTTTGGCCATTGCTAAGGACAGATACAATTTTGTTCTTGAGCAGATGAGAGATAATAAAACTATTTCTGAAAAAGAGTATGAAGACAGTAAATTTCAGAAAGATGAAAATCCGAATACTGAATTGGCAAGTTTAAGGCCATGGAAAAATCCGGCCTACGCCTATTCCAACCGTATGGTTAAAGAATTTCTTTTGTCTCAGGGTCACACTGAGCAGGAGTTATCTTATTACGGGGGCTTAAGGATCTATACAACGATTGACCCCAAGATCCAGAAGATTGCTTCTGAGGAATTTGAGAAGCATCTGGCCTTTATTAACAAAGAAAAAGATCCTGATGATCGGTTAAACGGAGCCTTCGCTATCATCGAAGTGAAAACGGGCAATATTTTGGCGCTTAGCGGTGGAAATAACTTTGATGAATCTCAATATAACCGCGTTATGGCATCCCGCTCTCCAGGCTCAGGGTTTAAACCCTTTACCTATGCCGCCGCTCTTGAATCGGGCAAAAATTATTATGACAAGGTTTGCAATTGTACGTTTACTATGCGAGGAGCAAATGGAAAGCCTTGGTCGCCGAAGAATTTTAAGGATAAGAATCCTCAGCCTATGGGCTATATCGATTTGGCTCGTGGAGTCATTTGGTCACTAAACCTCTTGACTCTTAATCTGGCCCGTTCTATCGGGATGGAGCCGGTTATTCAAACAGCTAACAGCATGGGCGTTTACGGGAATCCAGGGATGGTCAGGGATTCGGACGGTAATATCTGGTTTCGTAGGCCTGGGTATGAAGTAAGAGGCGGATTAGATCCTGGTTTGCCGACTGCCATTGGCGCGTCTGGTGTTAATCTAATTGAACTAGCGGATGCTTATACGGTTTTTTACCGAAACGGTAAATACATTCATCCAACTCTTATCAAAGAGATTCGAGGTGTCTACGGCGATTTGATCCTGAAAAATCAAACGCCAGAAGAAAAGCAAGTTTTATCAGAAGAAACTTCAATGAAAATGCTTGGCTTGATGAGGGCAGTTACCAAAATAGGTACTGCTAAAATATCCATGCGCGATATTAACCAACAAGTAGCCTGTAAGACTGGCACTTCAAACGGTCCAAAAGATGTCTCGATCTGGTGCGGTACCCCCGAGATATTTATCGGCATCAGGCTCGGCCACGATGATTTTAGTAAAAATATCGAGCTGCCAGAGTATATGAAAAAAGTAAGCGGCGATTCTACAATGCTGCCCACGGGTGGCTGGATCGTCGGCCCCATGGCCCGTAAAATAATCGATAGAATTTATTCCGATAGATCCAAGGTGGCCTTCCCCGATCAGGTAGAAATAGAGTTGAACGATCTAATGCAACATTATGCCGGTATTAAGTAATTTCTAAAAATGAATCCTCCTCGCGGCAAGCCGCGAGGTATCAAGAGGAGGCTTCGCCTCTTGATACCGCTGCAGAGCAGCGGAGTATTCACTCCTTTTAGCTTCGCTCGGACAAAATGGAAATAAATTTCCATTTTACTCCTCGCTCGCTAAAATAAATCCCCTTTTCGGGGATTTTATATTTTTTAATTTAAACGCCCATATAAAATGGGCGCTAGTAATAGTCAGTGTCTCGGTTACGAAACTTAAAGCTTTTTTCCGCACTGCTGACAGCAATTATTCTTTTTTGCGCAACTTTGACAGTATGCGTTACCCTTGGGTGAAGTTTGATGGCCACACTTCTTAGCAGGACCCATTGCAGCATTAGTGAGGGGGCTTTTCTGGCAATCCTTGCAAAGATTATCCATATTCCTTTCCTTGAAAAATAGAACTACGACAATATTATATTTTTATAAATTAAAACGCAACCATTTTGGGTTGCGTTTTAATTATCATGAGCGGGTTAGTTAATGACGTTAGAACCTATTGGCAGTCCGATATTAATAGGTTTTACATCCCTCAATTTTGATAGTAAATTGATTATATATGAAAAACGATGCAATTACTATCGCACCCCATATACATAAACTAGTTTTTGAAAATGGAGCTATTCGTGTCCTTGAGGTTCGCGTTAAACCTAATGATAAAGCTGAGATGCATTGGCACCCAGCCAATATGGTTTATGTCATAAATCCCGGGCTTCTTAGGTTTATCAATGAAAAAGGTGAAGCTAAAGACGTTGAACTAAAAAAGGGTCAAGTCACTCAATCAAGTAGCGAAGTTAATCACATTGTAGAGAATATAGGCACTAGCGAACTCCTAGCATTGCAAGTTGAATTTAAGAAATAATCTATATTAGCGTTCTTTTTAATGCCTGTTTCATTTGATTTCTACCAAAACCACTTTTGAGAAAAACTTCCCGTGCTTTAGCGTCTTGTTCGTTGATGAAATACTCATAGTGAATGAGCTTAAGGGGTCTACGATTTTGAGTAGATTTAACTCCGCCCCTAGCATGTTCTTGAAGACGGTTTTTAAGATTAGTGGTAAAACCAACATAAAACCGCTTATCCTTTAGCGAAAGTAATGTATAGACGTAGAACTTATTCATAAGAATAAAAGTCAGACTTTTTATTCTTTATATAATTATATAGTTGGGGAGGCGAGTCAAACTCGACTCCCCATTCCAACTGTTGGGCATCAGCCGAGTTACACTCGGTGAGGGGGACCCAGTTGGACTGGGGGAGCGGGTAACGAGATTCGAACTCGTGTCTACTGCTTGGAAGGCAGTCGTACTACCACTGTACTATACCCGCCTTTGGTCGCTGAAGTGACCTTTGGCGGGCAGGCCCGCCAAAAAAGTCCCTATGCGATTATTTTATTTAGTATACCATAATTTTTTAATTTTTCTATCCCCAGGAATTGTTGCCGTCATACGACGCCCGCTCCGTTTCACGGGTTGCTTTAATCTTTAAATAATATTACCCTTACTTAAATTTGATCTTTTAAAAGGATCTGACGTTGAAAAGAATCCTCAATATCAGTTTTTGTCTGATTCTGATAGTCGGCATATCGGCGTGTAATCTTTTAGATAGAAATGCTAATAATGATAAGAATAAAAGCATAGAAACTGAGAAAGTGTATATTGCCGCTCCTCCGCCGGGTGCTACTACTTCGGATGGCCCTTTGCCGGCAAAAGTATTTGAGGCTCAGAAAAATAAAATAATGATTGTGGCCGCATTCTATACAAATAGAAACCAAGACCATCCCATTACTATTACGGCAGGTACGGGATTCAAAGTTTCAGATAATATAGTCTTAAGTGCTCGCCATGTATTAATGAGTTCAGTCTTAGCACTAGAGCTTCGAGGACTACCCTTCGCTATGAAGAATGAAATTCCCGAGGGGATAAATTATAACTATCGTCTTTTAGCAGTAGTACAGACTCCAGATGGCCCGAAGAGCTTTCCTTTATCGATAATTGCAATGGGGGGCCTGGGATCTCATCGAGACTATATTGCTTTTAAAATTAGTAAGGATTCGTCTGCTAAAGTGCTAACCTTGGAAGAAAATGCCAGGGAAAATGATGAAATTTACGCAAGCGGTTTTGTGCCCGTGGAAAGTATGTTCCCTAGTGTGCTGGGAGTAAATATCAATCAATACGATCTAGGCCTATCGGATATACTAGATTATACTTTCAAAGGAACCATTAGTGCCAAAATAGAAAATATGCCCATAAACCAGAATGGAATCAAAAGGCTTTATCGGGCAAGAATTCAAGCCGAAAAAGGATTTTCTGGCGGCCCGGTTTTTAATAAGGACGGCCAGGTTATAGGTATTCTGATTGAAGGCCTGAGCAATTTCTTTTATGTTATTTCTGCCAAAGATTTAAATAATTTTCTGGGCCTTATAAAACAAAAAGGCTTGGATAAATAAACCCCCACACTCATGCATGAGTGTGGGGGTGAATCCCCCGCTTATTGCGGGGGTTTTAATTTTTTCAAAGGTAGCTTTAGCCAGTATTTGCTAAAATGCCATCCGGTTCTAATGACCGATTGTAGCCAAATCATGTAGAGCCTAAGGCGGGTATATCGGAGCCTTGTTCCATTCAAAGAATGGGTATATATTTTTCTCCTGGAAATTTTAGCCAGAATTTCGTTGGCGGCCATAAAAGCCAAGGATGCTTTGCCGGGATAAATAGCAAAATAATTCTCATAGTCTGTATGAAAAATAAAAGGCCGATTTGTGTCAGGACAACGGGGCAATTTCATTTTTACTCTCAATCCGGCTGATTTTATTTCCGGTTTCTGAGATATTTTTTCAGGTTCCACAATATTTTGGAATGTTTCCATCAGTAGGCCCGCATCTTTATCGCAGGTTTCTATATTGTCAGGTTTCCCGATGAAAGGAGTATTAGAGGGTCCGATCTGAAGATGATCTCCTCTCTGGAGGCATATGAGATATTTATTTTCATTTGTGAAAGTGATAATTCCCGACCGGAAAAAATGTTTTATAGGTATTGTCATCTGAATCCCTAAGCTGAATTCAAGAGGCAGTTTTATACCAAGGCCTCTGGCAACTTCACCCATCCATGGTCCAGCTGCATTTATGAAAGTTAATTGTCCTAGGCGGTTAACTAAAGAAAAACGTCCGCCATCTTTAGTAATAATATCTAATTTCCGGATGCGTTTTTTGTCTATTACATAGGCAGATATGTCTTTAATTGATATTTGTTTGCAGTAGTTTCCCAAGGATGCAATTCTTTCGGACAAAGCTTTTAAAAGCAGATTAGGGTCGGCTGTAAGCTCATGAAATGCCAGTGCCTCTCTAAAAAATCCTTTTCGAAGGTTAGGCTCCATAGTCTCTAGGGTAGCTTGATCGATCTTATAGTGCTTTGGCTGGGATAGCCATAATTTGCCCAATCTTTCCTTTGTAATCTGGTCGTATAGCTCAAGTAAGGGTTTTAGTGAATGAAAGCCATGGTGGGTATTATCATTGATAGGAATCAAAAATCTCGTGGGCTTCACAATACTAGGAAACATTTCCTGCCAGTGGGCACATTCATGAGCTGCGAATCGGGCGGACTCAATATCAAAAGGCATATAATCCGCTCTTGGAGATAAAAGACCCGTCATATAGTGGGGGCCGGTGATTTTGTTCTTTTCAATAACAACAGATCTAAGACCTTTGAGCGCGGCTTGATGAGCGATAGCAAGACCCATAAATCCCCCGCCCATTATGACCAGGTCAGTTTCTATCGTGTCAGGAGGCATGGCTATCCTATTTTTAAGGTTCTTAAGCGGATACTATATCAAAATCAGCTCGAAGTAAATTAAAAGCTCCTCTGCCATCCGTCAATTGACGGAGTCAGATTGGAGCTTTATAAATTAGTTGAAAGCATTTTTTCTATTTGAGGTATGGCGTTTCGGAAAGCATTGTAGCCGATATTAATTCCGTCAATCATGTCATCGGAACTAAAATGTCCGAAATGGATATCGGGCAGAGGGTCCGAGCCTACAAATAAAAGTTGGATTTGACGTTTATGGCTGAAGGAATAGCTTTTTTCTATTTCTCGTCCAAGCCGGAGAGCTTCTTCAAGTTCAGGCCAAGTGCCTGTAGGCTGTTTGGACAAAAATTTCTCCAAGAGGTCATTCTCTTTTCTGTGCTTATCGAGCTGGCCTAAGTCGTTATTTACCCTTAGATAACCTAACATGACTTTACGAGTATCTTCAGCTACTTTTATATCGAAGCTTCTATTCAGTGAACTAGTCCATCTCCTAAATCCATTATTGCTCGGACCCTCGGTGCTACGATTATAGTAAAGTACGACTATTTTTGTGTAGCCGGCTTTAATCGCAAAATGTAAAGGCACATTGCTTAAAGTCGCTGTATCTACAAGAGCATCCCCTTCTTTATTTCTACCTGGCGGGAAATGGCCATAAAGACGCATGCCATTAACAACTCCTTCTAGGAATTTTTGGTTTCGAGCGCCAACCTCTAGATTAACATCTTCCGGTTTAAAATTAGTGACTGTAGACCAGCCATGATTTTGCCACTTATGCAGATAAAGCGGCGGATCAGACATAATATCATCCAAAGTCCAGCCAGCCTTATTTATATTGACCGATGGAACCTCGATTTTGATAGGCGAGTTAAAGATGCGGTCAAAATTCCAAGTCTCATTTAAAAGATTAGTCAGATTATCATAAGTTAAAAATGATTCGACGCTGAAAAGATCTTTGATAAACTTACCCTGTTGACTTAAAACTAAACCTGCTAAACCTAATTTCAAGGCATTGCGTAAATATGGGCTTTGTATCTTATGAGTTGGCAGGAGTAATCCGGCCAAGGTGATCAGGCCTGTAATAGCGGCCTTTTTCTTAAGCTCAGGATTCAATGAGGCGAAGTGCTTTCTTTTGAGATAGATTATTTGATTCTCGGCATTCGTAAAAACTTGTTCGGAATTCTGGACTGCTATTCCTCCGGCAATTCCTCCGACGGAGCTGGTGCAGATATATTCTGGTAGAGGCAGTATTCCCCTTTGAGCAGCATCGTACCAGCCGTGAAGAGCTCCGACGTGGGGAGCCAGACCGGAAAATCCGCCGGGTAAGTTAATAGCTATACCATCCATAGGACCTTCTTTTTAAGGATCTTGTCTTATACCTATGTTATATGCCTAATAATTTGAATTGTCTATAACTAAACCCCCGCTGATTAGCGGGGGTTTAGTTATATAATATTGGACCAGGTAGTGAAATTTCCAATAATGAATTTACATTGCGCTCGAGCGCATTGGAAATTCTACTACCTGGCGGATCCGTCATACGACGACTGCTCCGTTTCACGGGTTGCCGTCATACGACGATGGCCATACGGCCACTGTTCGACTTCGTTCGGTTGCTGCTCCGTTTCACGGGTTGCCGAAATAATATATTTACTTGACTGCTTCTTTGAGTAGTTTACCGGCAGTGAATCTCGGCTTCTTGGAAGCGTTGATATGGATTTTTGCTCCAGTGCGAGGGTTGACGCCTTCGCGGGCCTTTCGGTCAGCAACTTTGAAAATTCCAAAACCGGTTATGTTTACCTTTTCTCCTTTTCGTAATGCCTTAGTGATCTCGTCGGTAAATCCGTCGAGCCATTCCAAGGATTGCTTTTTGGAAACCTGAAATCTTTCGGCTAATATTTGAACTAGTTGATTTTTCTTAACCGCCATGTTTATAAATAGGACTTTTGCGCTTGATCAGACGCATAAGTTCTAAATTTTAAAATCTGTTTGTTAATTGCATCGACCCGGGCAATTAAATCTGATACTTCTTAATTTTCCGTTATTTTACTAGCAAAATCAATCCCCCTGTTGATAAATGGCTTAACACCTAGGTTTTTAAGGCCTTGATTTATCCTATTAAATATTGTAATATGGGTAGCATAATCAAGCTCTTTGATAGTGGAGGTAGAGTGTGACACTTTCTGAGCTACCAGTAGTCGAGATAGACTCTAGGGGGGGGGCGTAAGTTCATTGTTGTCGTCGTAGAGGATGGCAACGGCGTCACCAAGCAAGTGGTCCGTGCCGATGAGAGACATCAATTTCACGCTGATATTCTGGATGCGTTTCGGTATCAGCTTCGGCCTCATGGCCTAAAGGCACGTTGTATCGGTGGTGGCTGGATCGGTGTATCCCCAGAGTCCAAAACCATTACAGTCTCCAAGAAGAGTGGAGAATTTGGTAGGGAGCCAGATCGGGATTGGACGCTGAGTGTTCTGCGCGAAGCCTACCCTGATTGGACGGTGATAAGCGTCTAAGCTCCCCACAAATCGGCAAAGCCCCAAAACATCGGGGCTTTTCGTTTGCCGACATAAAACCAAAACCCCTCCTCATTTTTGACAAGCGTTGGATCTCTACGGACAAACAGTTAAATTAATCTCAATTTGGCTATAAATTTTAGGCCCTGTTTAAGCTTCGCCAACACCCAAAATTTATATAAGCCAAATTGTCAATTAATTTAACTGTTGTGTTACCCTTGAGACCAAATTGTCAAAAATGAGGAGGGGTTTTGCGGAAAGCCAAAACACGGATCGCTAACCGCAGGAGAGTTGATCTCTGGGGATCTCCCGCAGGTT
>CAYSDF010000030.1:0-11383 GCA_964429675.1 uncultured Candidatus Saccharibacteria bacterium | reverse complement strand
AGCGGGTTACCTGTTATTTTGGTCCGCCAGCTGGCGGAATAAAATCTGCATTACTCTGAGTAAATCTTCGAAGGTGAGGAAAGGGGGAAAATTGGGGGAGGGAGTGGGGATAAGTTTTCAATTAATACAATCTTTGCTATTATGTCCCCATGTCGAAAGTACTACAGATACTCAAAAAAGAAGAGAAGCGGCAGAAGAAGGTGATCAATCTAATACCTTCCGAGAATTACGTTTCCAAGGATGTCTTGGCGGCTTTGGGTTCAGTTTTTACCAACAAATATGCTGAAGGTAAATCACGGTTTAGATACTATTCGGGCAATGTTTTTATTGATGAGCTCGAGGATTATGTAAAGAATCTGGGCCTAAAAGTTTTTAAGGCCTCGTCAGATTATAGTATTAATATCCAACCTTACTCTGGAAGTATTGCTAACCTCGCCGCTTATCTGGGTGTTCTGAATTTAGGCGATAGAGTCCTTGCTATGTCATTGGAGCATGGCGGTCACTTAACCCATGGCCATAACGTGAGTGTTACCGGAAAGCTTTTTAATTTTCGTCATTATGGAGTAAATAAAGATGGATTACTGGATTACGACGAGATATCAAAGATCGCTCAGGAATTTAAACCGAAACTGATCGTTGCCGGAGCCACTGCTTATCCTAGAGAAATAGATTTTAAAAAATTCAGACAGATTGCTGATAGTGTTATTCTAGACCCTTCGGCAAAGGCTCAGGGTGGTGAGCCTGTCGAATCCATAGGCTCAGGACAAGCTGAGACTTTGTTGATGACCGACATTTCTCACATAGCCGGATTGGTTGTGGGAGGATTCCATCAGTCCCCATTTCCTTATGCTGACGTAGTAACTTCTACCACTCACAAGACTCTTCGCGGTCCTCGCGGAGCTCTAATTATTTCCAGAAAAGGATTGTCCGATGCTATTGATAAGACTGTTTTTCCTGGATTACAGGGCGGACCACAGATGCACACGATTGCGGCCATGGGAGTAGCTTTTGAGGAAGCATTAAGGCCCACATTCAGAAAATATGCTCAGCAAGTTGTTAAAAATTCCAAGGCATTGTCCGAGGAATTAACTAGGCTCGGATTTAAATTAATATCGGGTGGAACTGACAATCATTTAATGCTTGTTGATGTGACTCCGCTTGGACTAACCGGTAAAGAAGTGGCTGACCGCTTGGAAAAAGAGGGGATAATTGTAAATAAAAATGCTATTCCGTACGATCCCCGAAAACCGTGGGACCCTTCCGGGATTCGTCTTGGTACTCCCGCCATCACTACTCAAGGCATGAAGGAGAAGGATATGGTCAAGATTGCTCTAAAAATTAATAATATATTGGTTAGCTAGACCTTGTCTAAATGATAAAAATTAGAGTAGGGGCTTTCGCCGACCCCGAATGTTTGACACTTTCTCTAAAAGTAGTATAATAAAACAGTAGTCAAAGTACCTTAAATATCTACTTGCCTGCCTGTCGGCAGACAGGCAAGACAGTTATAGCTATTAGGTTCTAAGTAAATTAGTGCTTAATAGCTATGACCGTCATCCTGATGGTTGAGCACGCCGCATCCCGCGGCCCAACTCCTAAAAGGAGTTGGAACAATACCGGCTATCAGCCGGAGGAGCAAAGTCATGAAGTATCCGAATATGAGCTGGGGCAAGATGGAAGCGGTGATCAACTTGGTTGGCGGCGAGGAAGGCGTTCAGCGTCTCATCGCCCGCGAACTGGTGGTCGTCGAAGCGTCGAGCCTCCAGCCCATCAAGACCAAGCCGCGCGACTTCGCGGTGTGGAAGACCGTCACTCTCGGCCTGAAGAGATCCCCGAAAGGCTATCGCAAGGCCATTGAGAAGAAATGCGACCGCATCGGCAACTACGCGTCCCAGATTCTGAACAAGACAAAGGTCTCCCGGACCGAAGTCGAACTGGACCTGGTCGTCGTGACCGTCGGCGAGCTTGGCTTCAAGGACGGCGCACGTCTGGACAAGATCTACGCCCGCGCAATCGAGCTGGGTCTCGAGCTCTGCCCCGCTGAAGTCGGACCCGCCCTGCGGCTTCTTCACAAGGATCAGCCGCGCGGCGAGCGGCTCCGTATCGGTATGGAACCCATCGCCGCTTTGGACGGCAGCCCGGGCGTGTTTGGAGTCGGCAGCGACAATGGCGATCGGTGGCTGGACAACAGCTACGGCAGTGCCGGCAGCGTCTGGAGCACTGTCAGCCAGTGGGTGTTCGTCCGTCCGCGCAAGTAGTCCTTGGTCCGCAACTGGTGCCGTACGCATGTGTGAAGTTCTCACACCTCTGCGTACGGCACGTTTTAATTTCTGTGATATACTAAATACGAAATGATAATCGATGGCAGGAAAATTGCAGAGGTGGTTTTGGGCAATGCTTGGCAGGAGATTCTGGCAAGGAATCTTAAGTTAAAATTGGGAGCAGTCTTGGTAGGCTCAAATCCTGAATTTAAAAAATTTGTTGAGATGAAGGGAAAAGTAGCTGAGAAGATCGGGGTAGGTTTTCAGATGTATCAATTTCCTGAAAATATAACGACCGAAGCACTCAAGGAAGAAGTCAGGAAAATATCATCAGAAAATGACGGAGTGCTGGTAGAGTTGCCTTTGCCAGGCTTAATTGATTCCCAGGCTGTTCTAAATGAGATTCCTCTTAAGAAAGATGTGGATGTATTATCCGAAGAGGCTCAGGGCCTTTTTTATAACAGCCAATCGGAAATATTCCCTCCGGCCGTAGAAGCGGTAAAAGTTGTTCTTGAGGAATATAAAGTTGATCCGATAGATAAGAAAGTCGCCGTATTTGGCCAAGGGTTATTGGTCGGCAAGCCGATATCATATTGGTTCGACCGCATGAAGTCGGAAGTTTATCGCATCGACGAGTTTACGGAAAGTCCGGAGCAATATTCAGTTAAGGCCGATATTGTAGTGTCGGGAGTGGGAAAGCCCTATTTTATAACTGGCGATATGATAAAGGACGGAGCGGTTATTCTAGATTTTGGATATGAGAACAAAGAGGGTAAGATGGTAGGAGATATTGAGATGGATTCAGCTGGCTCAAAGGCAAGCTTGATTACGCCGGTACCGGGAGGGATGGGCCCCATTGTAGTGGCCTCGGTACTGAAGAATTTAGTCAAATTAAATTCTTAATTTTCAATGAATCATTGATACATTAAATAATTTAATGAAAATTGAAAACTGAAAATTAATAGTTATGAACGAAATATTATTTCGCGAAATTAATAATTGGGCTGGACAGAACTATTATCTAGATAGGTTTATGATTTTCTCATCTGATTGGCTTGGCTACTTTTTAATTTTGCTTCTCATAACCCCCCTGCTCCTAACCTTTTTTATCAGAAATAATCTTATTTCTTCCTGGGCTAGATTCGTGTTACTAAAGTGGACTTATTACAAAGAGATGGTAGTCGTTGCACTGATGTCGGCTTTGGTATCCCGGTTTGTTTTTGCGGCTGCGATCAGACTGTTCTATTATCATCCCCGGCCATTCTTGGTTTTACATAATTTCAATCTTTTAATCGCCCGCGATATGGAATCTTCCTTTCCTTCTGGCCACGCCTCGTTCTATTTTGCCCTGGCGACGGGGGTATATTTATATAATAAAAAAGCCGGCCTAATTTATCTTGTTCTGGCCAGTTTAATGGGCTTTGCTCGTGTATTCGTCGGAGTTCATTGGCCCTTAGATATTTTAGCCGGGGCAGTCCTTGGCATATTGACGGCTGTATTGACCAAGAAAATTTACGTAGACTACTTAAAAGAAAAATTATTCAAATTTAAGGTTTTATAGCTTTATAAAGTAGATCTTCCATCTCAAAATATTCTTGAGATCTCATCTGTCTAGGGCGGGCCATTTTATTTTCTACTATCTTTTCTATTTTTCCTGGTCGGGGCGTGAAAACAGCAATTCTATCGGCCAGTTCAATCGCTTCTGGAATCAGGTGAGTCACCATAACAATGGTGGTTTTTCTTTCCTGCCAAATTTGGGACAACTCTTTTCTTAATTCTTCTGCCGTGAAAGAATCAAGTTCAGAAAAAGGCTCATCCATAAATATTATCTTAGGATCTATGGTGAGGGCCCGGGCGATTCCTACTCGCTGCTTCATACCGCCAGATAATTCCTTAGGACTGGAATAGGCAAATTTTTCTAGTCCGAACCTGGTTAGTTCTTTAGTAATTCTGTTGTTCTTCTCTTTCTCTGTAACATGTCTAGCGGTAAGACCAAGGCCTATATTGTCGTAAACATTTAGCCATGGCAATAATGCGAATTGCTGGAATACGAAGCTTATGTCGGAATGTTTAATGCCTTCTCCAAATTCTATTTTCCCAGTGTAATCCTTCTCAAGGCCGCTAATAATTCTGAGGATTGTTGATTTACCGGAACCGGAGGGACCGAGGATAACAAAAAATTCACCGTTGGCAATATCAAGGTTTATGTCTTTCAGGACTTCTAGTTTCTTTCCCTCCCCCTCATTAAAATGCTTGGAAAGGCCGGATATTTTTATAATTGGATTCGTCATCTGTTTATTCTCCCATTCTCTGGTGACTCCAGTCCAGAAGAGGCACCCAGATTAGTTTATTTATACTGAATATCAAAAGTAAAAGTCCGATAATTCCAAAAACTGTAACTCCTGTATTTTGTGAAAAGGTACTGAAAAAAGTACCTAGGCCGGATTTTATGTTTACAATTATTTCTGTTGCAACTAATGCCTCCCAGCCTTCACCTAGACCGACTATCGAGCCGGTTATTAGTCCAGGGATACTAACCGGAAATAAAAAGTAGCGAACATAGTCAAAGCCGGAAAGTCCGTAAATCTCAGCGGCTTCTTCCCAGTCGGGCTTGATAAGCTTAAGGGAACTGATAAGAGAAAAGAAAATAGGCCAGATTACAGTTATTACTAAAAATATGATTACCGTGGTGTTAGAAATGCCCATGTAATAAGTTGCTAATGGCAAAGCGGCAAAAGTTGGAAAGCTTTGAAGGACATCAAAAATTGGCAAGGCGATTGCTGCACGCTTACCTCGATAAAAAGAAACAGCCCAGATCCATCCACAAATTATTGCTATAATATAGGCTATTAATAATCTAAAAGATGAAATGAATATGTCCGTAAAAAGTACCCTTCTGGCAATATGAGCTATTCCTGAAAAAAGAAGAAGAAAAACAAAGGGGGCTGCTATAATCCCAATAGTTAAGGCCAGATGCCAATGGTTTTGGTAAATCTTTACATGATGAGGCTTGATGCGGGACATGGAGATATTATAGCACTTTAATAAAAAAAATTCTCTAAGGAAGTTAACTCTTGTCGGGCTTAACTAAATTCAAGAATTCTTGAACATTTTTTGAAAGGCGAATATGATATTCAATCTGTTTGTGGTAGTTATATTTATTCTTTCTCCCATCAATTTCGTATAAATGAGATTGAAATCCTAGGGAATCTATTATGTTTTTAATCTCTTCTGACAACCCTTTTATAATAGTTGTTATCATAATCATCGGGTAGCCTCGGTCATGATAGACAGACCCGTCGGTCTCTATCAATCCTTTCAAATATTGCACTTTATATTTTTTAGAGCCGTATATCCATTTTGGGGTTGATACATCTTGTTTAAATTTTGATCCTTCTTTTGCTTTCCAACCAAGTAAATTTTCTAAATGGTTTGAGTAGGCATAAACGTCGACGCAATTGCCGGGCTTTTTAATGGTGCTAACTTTATTTTGAGGTAGTAATAATTTCAAAGAGTTTACTATACGTTTTATCAGAAGGGGATATTTAGTACCGCAACTAATTCTTAGACGAGTAGCCCTGTCATTGGGATTAGAAAGATTGCCGTCGCCAATTGCAAGACCGGTCACGTAAGCACGGAGATCTTTATCCCCAGAAATAGTCGGGGTTCTATAGTAAGACATTGTGCCGCTGGTGGGAGTCGAACCCACAAGGCCTTGCGGCCAATCGATTTTGAGTCGATCGCGTAAGCCAATTCCGCCACAGCGGCATCTGCCTATTTTAGCACTTTTTACTTATTTTTTCAAATAAAAACCGAGCATATGCTCGGTTAGAAATAAACTCCTGCGACGAGTTTTCCTACGAAATCCATAACTTCTTGCGCTCTCCCATCAAGTATTAATTCTGCCGGGGATTTTCCCTGGAATTCCCAGCGCGGACTTATAAGCCAGTCAGCCATCTGTTCTTTCTGGTCTTCAACGAAAAGGCCGTTACCTCCAAACAATAATTCCCTAGTATCGTTTGTGAGAAACTGTAAGGCAAGCTCTTTCATCTGATTTTCAATGTCTTTCTTCTCGCCAGCCAATCTTAAGAACTTGTCAATGTTAGATTCAGCCATTTGCCTGTACTCCATTTGAAAGTTTCTGAAAAGAGTATAGAATTAAAGCAGGACCTATGTCAATGATATCTTTCGTGGCGAAATCTCAGTATTTTGAGCGAAAAAGATGAAAATAGAGGAGGAATAGTTGGTTGCTATTCTGACGAAATTTACATTTTTTGCAGCCAAAATACTGAGATTGCAGTCGAAAGGATGTTATTGATATAGGTTCAAAACTATGGCAAGGATTATTGCTATCTGCAATCAAAAGGGCGGCGTTGGCAAAACCACCACCTCAATCAATCTGGGAGCTTATTTAGCTGCCATGGGTAAGTATGTACTTTTGGTTGATCTTGATTCTCAGGCCAACGCTACCATCGGACTAGGAGTTCATGTGGCTGAAAATGGTGCCAATGTCTACCACTCTTTAGTTAGCGATTTAAATCCCCAGCTTACAATTCAGAAAACGTCACTGTTTGGGTTTGATATTCTGCCTGCCGATCAGAGTTTAGCCGGAGCGACAGTGGAGCTGGTTTCAATGGAAGAAAGAGAAACCAGATTAAAGAAGGTATTGGATTCAGTCAGGGTCAATTACGACTATATTATAGTGGATTGTCCGCCCTCGCTGGGACTTTTGACGGTAAATGGCCTTGCTGCTTCTGAGAAGGTTATAATTCCAGTTCAATGCGAGTATTATGCATTGGAAGGTCTAAGCCAGCTTTTAAAAACCGTAGATCTTGTCCGTCAGGGTTTGAATCCCGATTTGCAAGTAATGGGAGTATTACTTACAATGTATGACAAGAGGAACAGTTTGGCGAACCAAGTGCTAAACGAGGTTTCAAAGAATTTTCCCGGCAGAGTTTTTAACGCCGTCATCCCGAGAGTTGTTTCTTTAGCTGAAGCGCCAAGTTTTGGTAAAACAATCTTACAGTTTGATCCCGGTTCAAAGGCAGCCAAGGAATATCGACGCCTTGCAGAAGAAGTTATTCAATTAACAAGCTAAGTCAACAGCGACCCCAAACATTTCTAACAGATAATTTATCGGCATCGTTCATCTTAAGCTGAACGGCCGATTATCTGTTACCAATGAATTCTGATAAAGAAGCAAATCTCTCGGAAGTATTAAGAAAGGGACTTCTTTATCAGAATTCATCTGAAATATTCGGGGCCCCGCGCTGCGCATGAAAAAATTATTTGGATTAGGAAAAGGTTTGGGGTCATTAATACCTCAGGCACCGGAGGGGAATAAACCAGAATCTCGGAAAGAGAATGTATTTTACGTTGAGGTCCATAAAATAAAAGCCAATCCTGACCAGCCCCGAACCGATTTTGATGACAAGGGATTGCAGGAGCTTGCCAAGTCAATCCGCAAATACGGTGTTTTGCAACCCTTACTTGTTGCAAAAGTAGAAACCGAAACCTTAAAGGGCTTGGATGTTTCCTATCAGCTTATCGCCGGAGAGCGAAGATTAAGGGCAGCCAAGATCGCCGGCTTGCCTCATGTGCCGGTTGTTATACGGGATGATTTGGATGTTAAGCAAAAGCGTCTTGAAGTGGCAATGATAGAGAATGTCCAAAGACAGGATTTAAATCCAATTGAAGAAGCCGAAGCTTATGCCAGATTTCAGAAAGAGTTTGGTCTAACTCAGCAAGAAATTGCTGAGAAGGTATCAAAGTCCAGAGAAGTGGTGGCCAATGCCGTAAGGCTTCTTGGTTTACCCAAAGACATCAGAGAATCTTTACGAGCGGGCAGATTATCTCGTGCGCATGCTAGAGCACTCTTGGCCTTTAATGATGAATCAAAACAGAGAGAGGTCTACAAACAAATTCTTTCCGGAGGTTTATCATCCAAAGATGTCGAGGGCATGGCTGCAAGTTCAAAGCCTAAAACCCTTCGACAAGCTCAGGGCAAGAAAGATAATAAGTTCATTGAACTTGAGAAAAACTTGGCCGACATGCTAAAAGTTCCCGTACTTATCCATAGCGAAGAGGGGAAGGGTAAAATCGTCATTCGCTTTGCATCTCTTGAAGAACTCAACAAGATTGCCAAAAATATTATAGATTAAAAAATATTATATGAAAGAAACAAAATACGTTCCAAAAGTAGAGCAAGTAAAAGAGCCGAGACTAGAAAATTTGGTGTTAGAGTATCATATGCTTGATGGAGAACTAGTTAAAATAGAGGAGGGGTTGGATGCTGTCAAAACTTTATTATTAAGCGGATCTCACGGCTCAAGATTTATAGAAGCAAGGGATGCTGTGCGTAAAAATATCGACGAATTTAAAGAGGAACTTGATAAGGCGCGGAATCGTCAATTGGAAATTATAAAGCGACAAATTGAGATGGAACCCGAGCTTCTTCGGTTAAGGTTATCAGAAAAAGAGTAGTAATTATTTTTGTACTGTCGGGAGCCTCGCTAGAAAAGCTTCGTGCTTCTTCTGGGCGAGGCTTTTTTGTTGACCGAATTTTTCTGCCCCCAGCCTCCCTCCTTGGAATCACCAGCCCCTACATGTCATGGGCGAATCGCAGTCTTGTTTGTAGGAAAATTCAGAACTCGCAAAGCCTCAGACACCTGAATTTTCCGACTAGACCGCTGATTCGTTGCCATGCCACTCCAGGAAGGTGATTCAAGGAGGATAGGCTGGGGCATAAAGCCAAAGACAAGGATAAGCTAACCGCAGGAGAGTTGATCTCTGGGGATCTCCCGCAGGTTGGCTGAACCGAGGGACGAAGGCAAAATTTCAGTAGAAATTTATGACGTGCCCCAGGGAGCAAGCTCTCCTGCGGTTAGAATTATAACGACAGCTGTCTTGCCCGCAGGACCCCGTCCAGGTTGATTTATGACCCAAATTGCTATAAAATAGGAGGCGATGCCATCTATTGAAATTGCGGCCGAGAAAATTTTTAATATCTTCGGTTTCGTTGTCACCAACGCTCTTTTGATGAGCTGGGTTTCAGCGGCGCTGTTGATAATCGGCGCTCTGATTATTTCTAAGAAACTCAGTGCCGTTCCGGCCTTTTTTCAGAATATTTTTGAATTTTTTATCGAAAAAGCCATGGAATTGATGGAAGGAATATTTGGTTCCCGCCATGCCGCTGAGGAGTATTTCCCGATCGTTGCTACTATTTTTCTATTCATTTTGACTTCTAATTGGCTTGGTATCCTGCCCGGTACCGGTTCGGTGGGACTTTTTAAGGTTTATGAGGGCAAGGAAGTATTTGTACCGCTTTTCCGATCGGCGGCCAGTGATTTGAACTTCACTTTGGGCCTCGCCATCATTACCGTTGTCCTGGTCAATATTTACGGAGTCCGATCTTTGGGCTGGGGCAAGCATTGGTCTAAGTTCTTCACATTTAAGGGTCCGATTGATTTTTTCGTGGGTATACTTGAATTTATCTCTGAATTTGCTAAAATGATTTCGTTCTCCTTCCGATTATTTGGGAATGTATTTGCGGGGGAGATACTGCTGACGATTATGGCATTTCTGGCGCCATTTTTTATTCCAGTTCCGTTTCTGGCTTTAGAAGTGTTCGTAGGCTTTATCCAGGCGTTGGTGTTTTCAATGTTAGCCATGATTTTTATCAGTGTAGCTGTTAGTGCACATAGTCATTGATTTAAATATTAATTTTTTAATTTAAGTATCATTTGAGAGGCTAGCGGTTTTTCAACTAGTTAATTCAATGGTGCTGGAAGTTTCATGCCTATTTTAGACGCAGAATCAGTCCGTCTCTGGTCGACAGCAATTGTTATGGGTTTGGGTACTATCGGTCCTGCCTTAGCCATAGGAATTTTGGCTGCAAAGGCTCTTGAAGCCATTGGAAGAAATCCCGAGGCAGCTCCAAAGATCCAAACAGCGATGATTTTGGCAATTGCCTTTGCCGAAGCTATCGCCATCTATGCTCTTGTCGTTGCTCTTATTATTAAGTTCGTCTAAATAAAACTTTCCCGCTTTCGCCGCGGAGCCTTGAAACTATTAGGCTCTATGCGGCCCAAAGCCCTAAAGGGTTTGTCCAACTTCTTCGTTAAAAGCTCCGTTTGATTCTCGCCGTAGCTAAAGTACGACTCGAATCAATACTCGCTTTTGCCTCGAACTTGGCCAAACGGAAAAGTTTTAAGCAAGATTATATATAATGCAATCACTCCTTGACCATTTCGGCGTAAACTGGAAATTGCTTTTGGCTCAAGCGGTTAATTTTGCAATTCTGGTGTTCGTTCTGAAAAGATTTGCATATCGTCCAGTAATGGACCTGATGAATAAAAGAAAGAAAAAGGTGGAAGAGGGAATTAGGATGCATCAGGAGGCCCAGGAGGAATTGAAAAACGCCGATATAATGAAGGAACAAAAGCTCCAAGCTGCTCAGAAGGAAGGAGTGGCTATTGTTACTCAAGCTGAAAAATTGGCCAAAGAAAAACAGGGCCAGATGATCATAGAAGCAACTCAAAAGGCTGAAGGCATCGTCGCCGATACTAAAAGAATAATTGATCAGGAACGGACTAAGATGAATGATGCCGTCTATCAGGGTGCTACCGAGTTGGTAAAGGCCGGTATTATGAAGGTTCTGGGCAAAGCTATGGATGACAAGAATCAGGATAAATTGATCAGCGAAGCCTTAGCCGAGCTTAAAACGGTCCCGTTAGAGACAAAGCATACAAAATAATTTTAATAATGGTGGATTCAAAATATGAATGTGATTAATGGTAAACTTAATAAGATACGATTACGACAATGTCGTAATCTGTCTCTAACGGGATGAAATACTCGTCTAAACAATATGCTGCTGCCTTACTGGAAGCCCTAAGAGATCGGCCGGAGGGTGAACATGCTAAGATTATGAGGAATTTTTTGGTAATTCTTGCCAAAAATGGCGAGCGTTCGAAGCTCAGCTCCATCATCAGAGATGCCGAGAGGGGATATTTTAAGGAACTTGGTTTTAAGAAAGTAGTCATCGAAACTGCAAGCAAGGCTTCTGCTGAGATCAAAAAGGAAGTGGAACATATTCTTGGAAAGAAAATAGTAATTTCTGA
>CAYSDF010000029.1:0-11390 GCA_964429675.1 uncultured Candidatus Saccharibacteria bacterium | reverse complement strand
GGCATGTGTTTTGGAAGAAGTGAGGGGTTGCAATTAGAATGTTAATTCACCAACCTCTATTTTAATTTAATCATAGGTTACAACCCTGCCCTGATTTTTGCCATTAAGTCTTATCTTCCCTAAATAATTTTATAATATCATCTCTCCTTTGCTTTAGAGCAGCCTTTAAATAAGTTACTTCACCACCTGCTTCAATAACTCTCCGATAAGTCGCGATTGCTTCGCTTGTTTTATTATAATCAGACGATCCAACCCCGAGACGAGACAACTCATCTCCTAGCTCTTCGATATTCACCTCAGCATCTGCCATAGATCTCCTTCCATCAAGATATAATGCTCTTTCGATAAGAAGGTCGATTTTATCATCACTTAATATAGACTTAAATCTATACAATAGATCACGCATTAAAATAGGGTCTAGAATCTTAATCTCTCCGTTCTCCACTCTTACAAAGTTATCGTAGGCCTCATTAACAGGCTGTCCAGGAAATTGAGGATTGGACAATATTTCTTGAAGTTCTTTTATTTCGAAATGCTCAGGAAATCCTTTGTGTCCACCTCTGGCGCGAGAAAACACGCTTCCGCCATTATCAATAAAAGCAACCTGATTTTCCTTAAACATAAAATTCCATGGCGTACGGTCATATTGACCCAGTAATGCGTCTATCAAAAGTCCGCCTTTGATATCTTCGCTTTCTTTATATTCCTCACCCAGATGTATTCCTCCGGGTTTCCAATCCTTTAGAAATTCCATCTTGAGCTTTAGACCATTACTGGTTTCTAATAATTCAGTTTGAGGGGTGTTGATATTACCAAATTCATGCAAGAACTGGTAGCCAAGAAAGTCCGCTCTTAGAGTATGTGCCGGACCGCCCTTTATTAATACTTCTCGCCCATATTTATCTTTCCACAACTCAATGGGATGAGTGCCTATGGTGCCCCCCCCCGGAAAATCCTGAATAAATTCGTAGCCTTTTAGCGGATTTGCCTGAAGATAACTTATTCTTTTTTCAGGATTTAAGCGCGGAGCAAAATTCCTGAAAGACGCATGCTCAACAACCCAGGCTTGTAGCTGATTGGAAACCGAGGTAGGCACCACATTAGGGGTAATCTTGCCCTTATCATCAATATCAAGATAAACGGGGCTATACATCGACTGAGGACGCTGCTCAATATTATCAATTTTATATCCCTGATCCCCCCTCGTTTTACGGGAGAGCTCTTTTCTCAGAAGCCTGGTAGAAGAAAGGAGATTAATCCTCTTATCTATCTCATCGCTTGATATCTCTATCCCGGCCGCATCAGCCAAAGATTTAATAGCTAATTCCGGCAAAGATCCCGAATAGCCCGTATCTATAAAATTGAAATCCAGACTGACGCCATTTTGTTTAAGATACTTATAAATCCTGTCTTTGTTTACGTTTCGATACTCTTCACGAATATTACTAGTGATCACTACATATTTAAGCTCTTTGGTACCAATCCCAAAATCAAAGGCTTTCAAGGCGGTAAAAAAATACTTGCCGTCTCTGCCGAAAACAACAGCCCGATCAACATCTAGATCAGTCAGCTTTTCATTAGCTTCCCAGTAAACAGGAATATCCTGCTCTTCCACGGTCTTATATAAACTCAGGCCTTTTGTATATTCGCTTAGAATATCTGACATCCTTTCTAACGAAGTTCCCCGCTTAATAAGAGTATCGCCATCAAAAAATTCAGTCTCAATCGCATTATTAGATAGATCATTGGCCAAAAACCAGCGGACTTTTTCGGCTAAAAGCTTCCTAAAATCAGGTATTTCCCGGGATTTATTCCTCCACGCATTGTAAATCATAAACGACTTAGCGCTTTCGGGCAGCCCAGAATCTTCTTCTTTATATAAATCGGCCAGCGGCCCAGTTAGCATTCCTCTGACCTGGTCAGCGTGATCAGTTAGGTATTCTAAAAAATTCTCTTCAGCTCCATATTTACTGCATAGTTCAATAATTAACTCTCGGGTTCTATCGACTTCATCTAATGCTTCTTCTCTTTTTTCTTCAAGAATACCCAGAGATAAAGCCCGGCCAAATCCTAGTACGGCCGCTTTATATATCCGCTCACGGCTCAGTTCTGGTGATTCTTTCTGCTTTTCGGCATCTCCTCGAATAACTCCCACTAAGAAATTGAGATACGAATCGGGAGATGATTCATCAATAGTTCTAAAAATAGAATCCTGCCAGTTTTCAGCTGTTAAAGGGACAGCCTTTTCCAACTTGGGGACAAACCGGCCATGGAAGTTAATAGTTTTTCCTGTCTCCCAAGCTCCGGCTTCATGATAAATGTATTTTCTTTTTTTATTAGCCGGCGGAGTTTCTTTATTTTTTAAATAATAATCAGAATGCTCTAAACTATCCGGCAATTCATATAAATCGTCGTATAAATCATCATTATATGAATCTGAGCTCTCCGAGGGTTTGACTGGAGGATTTATAAGCCACTCATTATACTGAGCCTCAAGCTTGACAAGACGGGCGGCCTCTACTTCTTCGTTAAACTTATCAGGAATAGTAGGTTCCGAAATCCAAGAATAACCCCAAGAATGAGAGACTGAGTAACTTGACTTTATTTTTTGAAACCAGCCATTAAAAGTCGCGTCCTTCTCCGCAGTAGATTGCAATAACTTGTTCGCCTCGTTATCGCCGAATATCTTCCGTAATGCTTCTACGGCAACCGATAAATCAGAATCACGATGAGCTATTCTTGAATACCCGGGCTGTAATGTATTATTAATATATCTGATGATAGCATCTTCGGTTTCGTAAGCTTCGTTCTTCTTAAAAAAATTTAAAATATTATGTACTGTACTGCCGTCTTTACAATTCCACACTGCCGGATTATCTAATAACTCGACAAAAAAATGTTCCGAATCTTCACAGCCTAAATATTGGTATAAATTACGCAGGTGATAAGTATCTTTGATACTACCGCCTTTTAATCCATCATGTATTTTTTCTTTAATAAATTCTTGAAAAGCCTGGCCCTCTTTCTTAATAGCAAACCAGAGCTTTCTTTGTTCAAGAAGATTCTTAATACTCGACATATCATGAGAGACCTCCGACCATTTCTCCATGAACAGTGCTAATTTACTATGCCTATCAATGCCGCTAATCCACTTAAATTCTTCTTTACCCAAAAGAGATTCAAAATAAGCCTCCTTTTCAGGTGGAAGCATAGATGATTCCGGTGATAAATTAACGTCGGCCGTCTCATCTATTCTTGGTGCAATTTTTTCCCTTGATTTATTCATGTCATTATTTAATCAATTTTAACATCTCCTGCCAAGATCGAGTATTGATGATGTCTTTTTTCTCAGCCCAGCCGCGGCGGGCTTGGGCAATTCCATATTCAAGATATTGAAAATGCTGAGTTGAGTGGGCATCAGAGTCAATTGAGAATTTTACACCTAAATCAACGCCTTTTCTAATATACTCGTCTTTTAAATCCAATCTATCAGGAAAAGCGTCTATCTCCATAAATGTCTTTGTCCTTTTAGCGGCTTTTAACAATTCCTCGACGTCAACTTTATAGGCCTCTCTTTTTTGAATAATTCGGCCAGTTGGGTGAAAAATTATATCCACATTGGGATTTTCCATAGCCCTAACCATTCTTTTGGTCTGATCTTCTTCCGATAAATTAAAATTAGAATGGACTGCTGCACCCACGACATCAAGTTTAGCTAAAGTTTCATCATTTATATCAAGGCTACCGTCTTTCATGATATTTACTTCCGCTCCTTTTAAAATTTTAATCCCCGATATTTCTTTCTGTACCTTATCGATCTCGGCCATTTGCTTAATTAGACGCTTTTCATCACTTCCTCCGGTCATGGCTAGCGATTTTGTGTGGTCAGTAATACAAATGTAATCAAGGCCCATCTTTCTTGCAGCTTCGGCCATCTGCTTTATAGAATGCTCCCCATCAGTCCAATCAGTCTGAACCTGAAGGTCACCCTTCAGGTCGCTATAATCGATCAACTTGGGCAGTTTATCATCTCTGGCGGCGTCTATCTCTCCTTTGTTTGTTCTTATTTCCGGTGGAATCCAAGATAAACCTAATTTATTGTAAATTTCTTCTTCATCCTTACCAGCAATCACTTTACTTCCCTTATACAAACCGTACTCGTTCAGTTTATAGCCTTTTTTTATTGCTATTTGACGCATTATGACATTATGGAATTTATCTCCTGTAAAATACTGCTGAGCCGCTCCAAATGATTCTGGCGGTAAAACCCTTAAATCAGCATCTATGCCTATTTTCAACCTGACCGAGGACTTGGTTGGCCCATGAGAATAAACAGCTTCAACTTCGGGCATAGATACAAAAAAATCCATCGCTTTTGATGGTTTTTTAGAAATTACTAAAATATCCAGATCCCCTACTGTTTCCTGCATTCTTCTAGTTGAACCGGCGAATTCAATCTTCTCCACCCCCTCGACTTTTTTGATCTTAGAAAGAATTGACCGAAAAACTGGCATTGCAAATCCAAGCACTAACCGGCCGCCCGATTTTTTCAAAAAATCTATAGCCCGAAGAATGTTGGCTTCGGTTTTATCGCCAAGCCCCTCAATATTTTTTAATTTACCGGCTCTTGCTGCTTTTTCTAATTGCTCTCTGTTTTTTATGCCAAGTTCTTTATATAACTTAAGAATCATCTTGGGCCCCACACCCTCAACAGACTTCAAGCCTTCGATATCAACTGGCAGATCTTTCTTTAGTTTCTGATAATCTTTTATGTAACCTGTTTTTATATACTCCTCTATTTTTTCGCCGATACTTGCTCCCACTCCTGGGATTTCTTCAAGGGCCTTTAATCCGCCATTTTTGTATATTTCTGTCACATCTTCTTCTAATGACTCGATTGCATAGGCAACTTTCTCGTAGGCACGAGGCTTAAACTGTACTCCTTTCATTTCAAGAATTACCGCTATCTCTCGGAATATTTTTGTGAGTTCATGGTTCATCCCGTTAGAGACAGGCTGCGATCAGATCGCAACCGTGCCTAGTTGATTTAAGGTATATTTACCCGCAGAGATTGACTGGCCACCGCTTATCTAATTACAAGATTGCTATGTCTCTAACGGGATTAGGGCAATTTACCTGGTTCCGGCTTGACCACGCCCTGGGCAACTTTTTCTTTCAGGTCTTTATAAATTTTAAGCTGCATAATCGTGCCGAATATTGCAAATATGCCGCCCGATATAAATACGAAATTAAAACCGAGTCTTTGGGCTAATATACCGCCGACAGCCGCCGCTCCTGCTCCAGCAAGACCGACAGCGACAGAATCCAGAGACCACTCTATACTTTCATGTAATTTATCCAGATGGCGGGAAAAAATAGCATACCAGGGTGGTACGATCAGAGCTATCCCCAATCCGTAGATAGCCCCTATAATATAAATATGGGCTACAGTCGTTGCTATAAGATACATAAACGGAACCATCGAGATTAAGATACCCCCTAGAATCATCGAGTAAAAATCATCGAATTCTCCGTGATTTTTATCCAAATATGCCGCTATGGGAATTTCGAAGCTGACTTTAACTATTTGGACAATAGCTGCAGCGAATCCGACCGCCTCAAGAGAGCCATTAGTGATTTGTTTAGTAATAAATATAGCAAAGACTGGGGCAAAAACAGAAAATCCCGCATTAACAAAGAAATCTGAAATTACTAAAGTTTTTACAACATGATTAACTTTCATAAAAGTAGTACGTAGAAAGTATTAAGCAGCAAGGATAAATGAGAAAACTACTATTAATTTTAACACAAAGAACAATGTCCGCAATATGCGGACATTGTTCTTTGTTGCTTACTACTTTTTCCTTGCTACTTCTATAGTTGAGGCAATCCGAATCCAGAAGCATCATCGTCGATAGGTTGCAAATTAGAGTCAAGCGGACCTAGATCAGTTGAGAATTTATCATGTAATAGGGCTCTTGTGGCCGAAGCAGGATCCAAGGCTGTACTTTGCCACTCTTTTGCGGCAAGCCCAGCTACATGGGGCGTAGCCATTGAGGTACCCGATAAAACAGCATATCCGCCATTGTTCCAAGTTGATTCTACGTTTACTCCCGGAGCAGCAAACTCAACATCGCCTTGTTCTACAACATACGGGGTGGTGGTAGAGTTTACGCCACGAGAACTCCAGTCAGGAATATTGTGAGAAGAATCAATAGCAGCTACGGCAACAACACTTGCATAAGCTCCCGGATAATCAATACTACCGGTATAAGGACCGTCGTTTCCGGCAGCGGCAATTACTAAGACACCCTTGCTTACTGCATAATTTACGGCGTCCCCTATAATTTTATCGGGAGTATCGCTTCCAAGGCTCATATTTACAATATTAACTCCCTTATCTGCGGCGGTTCTTAAGGCATCAGAAATATCGTCCGACCAACATGAACCGTTTGTACCGCAAACTTTATAAGCAAAGATACTTGCATCAGGAGCAACTCCGTATATACCCTTGCCATCATCTCCGCCATTAGCGGCTATAATTCCAGCAACATGAGTGCCGTGGCCGTTTTTATCGTCACATTGATCATAGACAATCGGCTGCTTAAGGTTGGTGAAATCTTTACAGTCGGCAATATTATTCTTTAAATCAAGATGGGTTTTTAAAACACCAGTATCTAACACTGCTACTTTAACTCCTAGACCTCCTGAAGTTTTGTCTAATAACTGATTGTTATATGTGGTTTTTATACCCCAAGGAACCTGAGCGGAAGGAGTGATTCTGGCAGGAACAGGCCTACCCTTAGTTGAGGAAACTGAAACGGTAGCAATATCGGATTCGGGCAAGACATAAAACTTTTTAACTTGCTCAACTTCTAACCCGAAAATGCCGGCAACCTTCAATTGCCAGTCGGATAAGTCAGTCGTGAAGCCATCTTCAAAATTATGCCTTACACCAAAAGACTTTTTCCAAATTCCTGAGGTAGATTTAACGAAATACCTAGTATCGCCGGAAGCTCCATAGCTAAAGCGGGCTCCCATAAAAAGTATAGAAATAATAAGGAAATAGGCTACTTTTTTAGTATTCATTATGGTATTAATAGTAGCACATCTGGCATTAATTAGCAATCCACAGAGGACTCCTGTGATCTATTCATTATCAGACAGAAATTTGTCTATTTTATTTCTAATTTTATCGCTAATATTTCTTATTTTTGAGGCGGCAATAAGGGATTTAAGAAAGGCCTCTCTGAATACCCATTTCAAGATGTAAACGAGGGCCACCGCCCCGCCAAGAAAGGCGATCAGATAGGTCACATTCTTTAAATAGACCAGGAAGAATTTATAACTTTGCCCGAAGAAATAACCCACAAAGAAAGTCAAAAATATCCAACCCGTTGAACCAAGAAAATTATATAAAGAAAACTTCCTAAGATTATATTTTAATGACCCGGCCATTATTAATGTAGCTATAGTCAACGACCAGGTCAGCTTAGTAAATACTATTGCTCGGCCGCTATACCGCTCAAAATACCACTGAACTCTCTCTATTACCTTCCGGCTTCTGGGCTTAGTCCGACCCCATTTATCAATAGGCTTAGCGCCGGCAAAATATCCAACATAATACCAGGCATAACCATTAAGAGTTTCGCCTAATATGCACAATAAAAAAACCGGCAGAAAGGCAAGGCTGCCGATAGAGACCAAAAATCCTCCTAAGATGATGACATTCATCCCCTCAATCGTTGCACCTAGAAATAGGAACAGATATTTATGGGCAAAAATGATCGGAAAGTGAAGTTGTAGAAAATTAATGAAATCGTTCAATTTAAAAATCTATAGATTAAAGCCCTTCAATATTTTAAAATCCTCCTTCAGGGCTTCTTTCATATTAGAATTATATACTGCTACTGCCGGATGGTATAGCGGTACTATTTTGATTTTCCCGAAACCGGTATCAGCTTCAAAGATCTTGCCATGCATTTGGCTTATTGATTTTAACTGCGATGCCAAACCGAACTTCCTCATTATATAGTCCATTGAAAATCGGCCTAATGTGGCGATGACTTTGGGTTTAATAATTTCTATTTGTCTATCCAGAAACGGACCATAAACTGCTATTTCTTCCGGCAAAGGATCTCTGTTAAAAGGAGGGCGGTCTTTTACTATATTGGTCACATATACATCCTGCCTATTAATACTGACTGAGGCTAACAATTGATCCAAAATCTTGCCTGATGCTCCACAAAATGGCTGGGCGGTTGCAGCCTCATTTTTCCCTGGGGCTTCACCAACAAACATAATTTTAGCATAATGATCGCCTTCTCCAATAACCGGAAAGACCTTATTCTTGATTCTTTCCTGATAAAGAGGCGAATTCTTGAGATTAATCACTTCGTCCTTGATCTGACGCAATAATTCCGTCCGATTGTCTTTATTAGCTTCTGAAGACATAGGATTAATTCTATATAATCCCGGGGTTTTAAGCAAAAGGTTGAAAAACTTTGCCTTCAATTTTCATCGGCCTCCTATTGGAATACTCGTAACAATAAATAATTACCAACTCATCTTTCTTCAATTCGTCTAAATGATGAAAATTGAAGGCAAAGTTTTTTAGAAGACTTAATTTAGGCAAAAACGTCCCCTTATTTTCATCATCATGACGATTGGATGGTACTCAATAAATAGTTATGAGATTTTCCTGGGAACCGATTGGGATGGTCCAGAACGGCCGCGTCCTCGCTCCCTTAAAGAGCGGGACGGGCGCATGGCCGGACCAGGGAATCCCAATCGGTCAGAGAAAATGATTAATCTATTTATATGAGTACCCCAAGAGGAGGGCGATGAAAATAAGGGGACGTTTTTGCCTAGTGCTAAATTTAGACAATAAAAAACGGGGGGACAAATGTTTGTCCCCCCGTGAGTCCCAGGCCTCAGGCCTGAGCTCCCTCCGGCTGCGCGGCCTGCGCCGCCAGCTTCTTCGCCCTGCGGGTCGCCGCCGCCTTCTTGGCCGCCACCGAGCGCTTGCGTCGCTCGATCTTCTTGATCCGGCGAGCCAATCGGGCTACCGCACGCTGCTGAGCAGCGATCCTACGCTTGTCAGCCAGCCCCGAAGAAACGAGCTTGTTCAGGAGGCCGGTGAGCATGTGCTTGTTGGCGTAGTACTCGGCAGCCTCTCGCCCGTTGCGCTTCAGCACCCGCCGAAGCTTCTTCTCCGGCAGGCTGGCAGCATTGCGGACAATGCCAGCCTTGTGCGAATTCGACGAGGACTGCGCGCCCTTTTCCTTCTTCTCTTGCTTCTTTTCGGCCATTGGTCACTCTCCATGTGAATTCAGTCTTGTAGCTACATAATAGCATAATAAATCCAAATTGTCAAATCAGCGTTCAGGCCTTATTGCCATAAAAAGCTACTAATCCCGCCGAGAGCCAGAACATAAGCCTACCCTGCTGTAGAGTCCAGGGGAAATGGTCAACCAAACTAATCATTAAAATGGCTATGAGCGGGAGAGCCGCAATATAAAGATATCTCCGACCAGCAACTTTATTAAAAAAATCATACAAGAGAAAAAATAAAAATAGCAGAAAAGAAGAGATTCCAAAAATACCCGTTTCCGAATATATCAAAAGGTAAATATTATGGACCGGCTGATAAACCCACTGAGGAAGACCGGAATCCATATCCATAAACCAATTCACAAAATTGCCAATACCGACACCGAAAATATTTATATGAGACTTCATAGACTCCTGATTATAAAATACTCTCATCGCTACCGCCTGATCATCTCCGCTTATCTTGATCCGGCTTGATATTTCCGGCCAGTAAAAAACTGCAAAAACAAGACTAAAAATGGCAGTCATCAAAATAATATTAATGGCCTCTTTCTTATATTCCTTTAAATATCTATAGGTAAAGATGAAACCGGCTAGTAATAAAACTCCGAAAATAAAAATAACTGCCCTTGAAAACGTGAAAAATAATCCAAATAAAATAATCGCGTAAACCAAAGACATGGGAAAACCGTGAAGCAAAGAGCGGAATTTTTTCTTAAACCCCAGGTAGGCCGCATAAAAAGCAAAGATAGATATTAAAAGGTAGCCGGCTAGGATATTAGGATGAGGAGTCGTGCCATAAGCCCTGATTATTTTAGTACCGGTTGCACTTATAAAATTAGCGATTCCGACCAGGCCATAATTGAGCGTGCTTTCACCCAGTAATTTCAGCCCGAAGTCCTTCTGTCTCCAAAATTGACCGATGGCGATAACAGCCTGAAATAATCCCCCCGAAATCAAAGCTACAGTTGATCCGAAAATATCAAACCTACGGAAAGCATAATTTTTAAGATAAAAAAAGAACAATACCATCTCTCCTAGCTTTATAAAATTATAGACACTGAGAAACTGGGACGAAGAGTTTATGATCGAAACAGCAGAGATTAGGACAAAAATAAGGAGAAAATATTCATATATCAGATAGCTCTGATCCCCAGCTTTAATTTTAAAATGGCCCAGCTCATGCACCATCCAGAATATGAGAAGAATAGCCAGAAGAATATCCGTCCCATATAAAGATATCGCTTGCCACTCATTGAAGGGCCAGCTGGGATAATACAAAATTTTACGCGCTTGAAAAGGAATGGCAAAAAGAAAAAAATAAAACAAAAATTGTTCGAGCTTTTTTAACGAGATCATCTCAAAACTAAAAATTGGGAGCAAAATTAACTAAAATGAGATAGATTGCCGTGCATAAGACAACCACAAGCAAGGCCGCAATAAAAAAGTTAGGGTGCTTTTTGGGCGGCTCCAATAATAATTGTTTCTCTGTTTCTTCCATACCGGGTAGTGAAAATTCCGATTAATTTGAGCCGCCAGGCATTCGGAATTTCTACTACCTGGCATATTTATACTTTACCTGATAAAAATAGTATAGGCAATTCCACCTAAAAATATAAAGACTAAAAGATACAGGAACCACTTCGGAAACGACAAGCTATATTCCGGGATCCTCTCTCCCTTAGATTTCGCCTTAATAAACATAAGGATTAAGATGATCGATTCAATGCCTATTCCCAAAGCTCCGACCAGACTTATAATATACACAAAGTTCCTCAATCCTCCTAAAAATAAAAAGAATGGCAGGACGACAACCAGCATCCATGATTTAAATTTTGAGATACCATAATCAAGCACAAAAATATCCAGTAGTATTGACCCCAAAATCATAAACGAAGTGCTTACGGCAATTATACCGAATAAAGATCCCAGAAAAACTATTTTTCCTCCTAGAAATTGGATCAGTCCATTTATGGCATCTACTGAGGTTGAAGTTCCAGAATCACCAAGGACAGTTAGAGCAATGATCAGATACATAAGACCGGTTGATACCTCAG
>CAYSDF010000028.1:0-11830 GCA_964429675.1 uncultured Candidatus Saccharibacteria bacterium | reverse complement strand
CGACCCGGCCATGCGGCTCCCATTCGGGCGGCCGTTCCGGGTCACCCCAATCGGTGCCCAGGAAAATCTCATAACTATTTATTGAGTACCATCCAATCGTCATGATGATGAAAATAAGAGTGGGGGTTTGGCTAACGTACATGTATCAAGCCAAAACACCCCAAGCTATTTTTATCCTTCCTGGAGTGGCATGGCAACGAATCAGCTGTCTAGTTGGAAAATTCAGCTGTTCGAGGCTTTGCGAGTTCTGAATTTTCCTACAAACAAGACTGCGATTCGCCCATGACATGCAGGGCTGGATAAAAATGGGTTGGGTGTTTTGGCTATTATGGTAGCTTTTTGAAATTAAATAAATTTATGATAAAGTACTGGTATGGCTTATAATGATTTAATCAAACAAAAGCGCGGAGACTTTAATGCTGCTTTTGAGCATGCCCGGTCTGAAGTGGCGGCTATACGTACCGGACGGGCCAATTCATCAATGGTAGAAGACATTGTGGTTGATTACCTTGGCTCAAAGCTCAAAGTAAAAGAACTGGCCACTATTACTACTCCAGAACCTAGAGTTATATTTATCCAGCCTTGGGACAAGCAGGCGATTCCTCTAATTGAAAAGGCTATCAGAGATAACGCCAGCGGTTTAAATCCATCGTCTGATTCAAACGGCGTTAGATTAAATTTGCCTCAATTAACGGAAGAAAGAAGAAAGGAGTTTATTAGGATACTGCATCAGAAGGTAGAAGAATCAAGAATCAAGGTCAGGCAAGTCAGGGAGGATATTTTAAAAAAGGTACAAGCAGAAGTGAGGGAGAAAATAGCGAGAGAAGACGATCTTCGTAAAGCCAAGGATGAAATCCAGAAAATCGTAGATGAGTTGAATAAAAAATTCGATGAGCTTACCAAAAAGAAAGAGCAGGAACTGATGAATAGCTAGGTATGATAACAACTCTGATTTTTATTGCGGTTATAGGAGTACTGGTGCTTGTCCATGAATTTGGGCATTTTATTTTTGCCAGAAAATCCGGAATGAAAGTAGAAGAATTCGGATTTGGTTTTCCTCCTAGGATTTGGGCCAAGAAAAAAGGAGACACCCTTTATTCTCTGAACCTTATTCCGTTCGGAGGGTTTGTTAAGATTTATGGTGAAGATGGGGAGCATCGAGACAGCCCGGGTAGTTTTTCTTCTAAGTCTGTTTTAAATCGCTTGAAAGTAGTTGTGGCTGGAGTGGTCATGAATTTCTTATTGGCCGTTTTTCTTTTAATTATCAGTAATTTTATGGGTTTAAGGGTAGATATTAGTGATCAAGTTTTAGCTAATCAAGCTCATGACAAAAAAATTCAGATCATTAGAATTATTTCTGGTAGTCCAGCCGAAAAAGCCGGGTTGACTTTACTGGATGAAATTGTTGGGTTTCAAGATGCCGCGGGGAATACTACAAACGCGACTGATGTCGACACGGTTCAAAGTTTCGTTTTAAGTCATTTAGGTCAGAATATCAAGATACTTATTCGAAGAGGAAGTAAAATAGTGCCAATTTCGATCCAGCCTAGAGTTAATCCACCGCCAGGCGAGGGTGCTATGGGAATTGAAATGGATTTAACTGGTGTAGTCTATTATCCTTGGTATGAATCCATATGGCGAGGCGCCTATAATGCTTATGGTATGCTTGTCGGCACTCTGTATGGCTATGGTCTTTTATTTAAAACTTTATTTACGACTGGTAAATTGTTAGCTGATATATCTGGACCGGTAGGAATAGCTACGCTTACTGGCCAGGCTGCCAGGATAGGCTTTAGCTTTCTTACACAATTCGTAGCTATGATTTCCATCAACCTTACTATTCTTAACATTTTACCTTTCCCGGCTCTGGATGGTGGAAGGGCGGTTATGATAATTATAGAAAAGATTAAAGGCTCGCCGATAAATAAAAGAACTGAATCTCTGGTAAATACTGTCGGCTTTGCTTTTCTGATAACCTTGATGATTTACGTAACTATTAAGGATGTGGTTAAATTCTTCTAAATATGTCGGAAATTTTAGGAAAGAAAAATGTCTCTGGTAAAGTTGAACGGCCTCCAGCATTGGATCGGGCAGTTTCTGCCAACTTAACAGAAGAAAAGCTAGGGGAGATAATGCTAGGTGTTAAAGAAATATTTGATAATCAGGATCTAGAAGAATTTAAGAAAGGATCAGTAGAACTGACTCAGGAGCAAAAATTATTGATAGAACGAGCTGATATATTGGTAAATGAAGAATTGGCTGAATACGGAATAAAAGGTATGAAAGTTCCGCCAGAGAATATCCATGTTATTAATTTGGAAGCATTTCAATCTCTTGCCGAAAAACGTAGGCTGCCGTCTATAGATAAATTTGAGGCTGTCGCTTCTGTCCCTGATCAGGGGATAGCCATTAAAGATCAGCCCAGATCTAATTATGAATTTTTTCTTATTAATGCTCATGAAGTCGGACACCTGAAAAGTTTTATTTCTGGCAATGTGCCAAAAGAAATAGATAGCGAAGAACTGATTTCTTTTCGTAGACAGGGATGGAGCATGGAAAATAGAAAGAGTTCTGATGATACAGCCGCTTTTCATAAGGTTGACGAAGCTATTATAGAAATGATAGCTCAAAGAGTTGTCCGAGGAAGGGCTAAAGATGTTCTAGGTCCTGAGTTTGAAGTATCAGAAAAATTAAGGCTCAAGGTAGGCCGCCATATAAGAGAATCTCTCAACGATAAAAACAGACTAATTCCAAATGATGTAAGAGAATTTCTGAAAGGTTTAATGGATTTTTTTAATAATGACGTCATGTTTTTAAATGATGCTTCTGATATATGGGATGCCTACTTAAAAGCTGATGATACAACTAAGCGAGAGATACTAGCTGATGCTGCCGAGGCATATGGTGACCCTGGAAAAGATAATCTTGATTTTTTTCACTATGTTGACGAGAGAAGATTTTTTAATAAATTACTTGACAGGCTATATGAAAAAAATAAAGATAGCTTTTCATCGAGAGATGAAATATTCGCCCTCTTCGTAAAGGGCGGCTTTGGTGGTAATATTATGCCAGTGGCCAGGCTGGTAGAGAAAACATTTGGTAAGGGATCTTTTAGAAGGCTTGGCGAGGGAGAGGATATAACTGTTGAAGAAAATCCTAAAAACTACTATCTAAATGAAGAATGAAATCATCCCTAAAATAAAAATTAAGGAAAATTCCGATCTCCAGGGACACGATAAAAGGGAACTACCTACAGGGATTGGCGGGGTTGAGTTAAGAAAAGACATAAAGACGTTGCCGGCTGTAGAAGTGGCGAATGAAGTCAGCTGGGTTAATAACAAGATGAACCTGCCATTTGATCTGAAAATAGGCAAACAATCTCCACTGGGTATGTTTCTTACCCCAAGCCCTAAGGAGGGGGAAGATGTATATGATCTAGAAGTTTCCGGATCTCATTCGAGATCGGGGATATTAGGCAGAGTTATTTTTAGTGATAAGGAGGGGCGACTATATCGGGACATTGATCTTAAGGGCGTGGGTTTCAATGTGAACGGTGCTATAGTTAGACGGGTAGACAGCAGTGATGTTGGCAATATATCTACTTTTAGTCCATTTGTCGGAACTAAGGGGATTGCAGATCAGGAGTTAATCCGTTGCGATATTAATTTCTCAGAGAAATTCTTGAAAGCAGGCATAAGAACGCATAGAGTAGCAGCCTTATTTGATCTTAAAGAAATCATTGATGGAGCTGGAAATAAAATTTCTATTGCCAAGGCTAAAGAGGCGGGGATATTAGATAAAAAAGATGAGCCCGTAATCGAAATGCGTGCTTATGGCGTGAGATCCAGGGTCTGGGATATCTCTGAAATTTTTTATTATGGATATGATGAAGAGGACAAAAGAAAAGCGATGAAGTTATTATCTGATGCAAAGAATATGGTGGCCCAGGAGTTAAATATAGATTCTGGTCAATTTACTTACGATGATTATTTTAGTTGGCTTATTAAAACGACCGCTATTAATCTAGCTCGTATGCACTATAATAAATGGGTGAGCGGCTATCTGACTTCTCACAATATAACGCTTGACGGTAGATTTATTGATTTGGATTCAGTCGAGACTTTGGCGGAGCATCAACGGTCAGAAAATCCTACAAAAAGAAAATCTTTCGAAGGCGACTTGGCGGACGCGGGGAATTCAATAAGAGCACTTTTTTACACTATTAGTCGGCTAAATGAGGGGCCTCGAGTCATCATAAATTTTGCCCAGAGTACTAGGGAAAAATATGACGGCCCTAATTATGTTGAGGGTATTTATGAGGAAGAATTGAAGAGACTTAAAGATGAAAAAGTTCCTAGAGTAAGAAATTAAAATATATGAAACCCTGTAGTGAGAATTCGAAAGATTTTCTCTGCGCTGTGATTAATTACAGGGGTAAAGTTATATAACCAAGATTTCGTTAATGCCTTGGTCAATCTAAAAAATCTCCAAAGCATAATTCGAATTTCTACTACGGGGTGAAACTATCACAACTTTTTACTAAAACATTAAAGGAGGCGCCGGCTGATGATACTTCAAAGAATGCTCAGCTTTTAATCAGGGGTGGGTTTGTTTTTAAAAATTCTGCCGGAGTTTATTCGTATTTGCCTCTTGGCTGGAGAGTTTTGTCAAAAGTAGCCAATATTATCCGTGAGGAGATCAATGCTATCGGCGGGCAGGAAATGTTTATGCCTTCTCTGGTGGAGAAAAAGTACATGGAGCCGACCGGAAGATGGAACCTGGATGTTGGATATTTTGCCAAAGGCATGGAAGAAAAGGAAGCCGGCTTTGTCTTAGGCTGGTCGCATGAAGAAGTCTTAACAGCTATTGCTTCAAAATATATAAGCTCATACAAAGATTTACCCTTTTCGGCCTATCAAATCCAGACTAAATTTAGGCATGAAGCCAGGGCTAAATCCGGACTCCTTCGGGGAAGAGAGTTTATGATGAAGGATCTTTATAGTTTTCATACGTCAGAAGATGATTTGAATGTGTATTATAAAAAAGCAGCCGAAGCATACCATAAAATATTTGAACGATGTGGATTAAAGGCTGTGTATACTTTGGCTGCCGGAGGAGTTTTTACCGATAAATTTACTCATGAGTTTCAGGTTCTGGCTGATGTGGGAGAGGATACGATTTATGTATGTTCAAAATGTGATTACGCCGAGAATAAAGAGGTCACCAAGCTAAAAGAGGGTGATAAATGCCCCAAGTGTGACGGAAAGATTGAAGAAAAGAAATCCATTGAAGTAGGGAATATATTTGATCAAGGTGTTAAATATTCAGAAGCTCTGGGATTACATTTTGCAGACGAAGAGGGGAATAAAAAGCCTGTGGTAATGGGTGCTTATGGGATAGGTTTGGGTAGAGTCATGGCAACAGTGGTAGAAGTATCAAATGACGACAGGGGAATTATCTGGCCCGAAAATATCGCTCCCTTCAAGTATCATCTTATTGCTCTTGATGGCGGAAAAGAACAAGCCGATAAGTTATATGCCGAGTTAAATAAAAAGGCTTCGCTAGCTGGCGGAGAAGTTCTATATGATGATAGAGATGACAAAACTGCCGGTGAGAAATTTGCCGATGCCGATTTGATCGGTTGTCCTGTAAGGTTGGTTTTAAGCAAGAAAACTCTGGAAAAAAATAGTATTGAAATTAAGTCTCGTAACAAAAAAGAGGCTGAATTTTTGCCTCTTAGTGATCTGTCTCAGAGAATCGCCTGAAACCCTCTTTGCAAAGAATAAACTATGTCTTCCAGATCCTCTGTTCCCACAGAGAATCGTATCAGATTATCGCTCATGCCTTGAGCTAATCTTTCTTTAGGCCCGACTTTCAGGTGTGTTGAAAGTGCGGGACAGCATATAAGCGAGTCGACACTTCCCAGGCTTACTGCTTGGGAAATTATTCCTTCTCCTGATATTTTATCCGCGGATAGCTTATCAAGAAATACAGATGTTTTGGATTTATTTTTAAGCTCGAACGATACTACCCCTCCAAACCCTTTCATTAATCTGCGAGCGACTAGATGATTCACATGACATTTTAGTCCCGGATAGAACACTTTGGGAACCAAAGGGTTTTCTTTCAGCAGTTCTGCTATGGCTCGTCCGTTTTCATTGTGTCTTTCCATACGGCTAGGGAGGGATTTTAGATTATCTGTAATTTGTGATGCTACAATAGGAGCCATCATCCCTCCCGCTCCGCCATGGTCAGTCAGGATCCTGTTCATGAGCTCCTTTGATGCGATTAAAGCTCCGCCGATATGACTGCCGATGCCATTAATATATTTGGTAAGACTCTCAACGACGATGTCGGCTCCGTGATTTAATGGAAGTTGATTATAGGGTGTGGCAAAAGTATTGTCGACGACTATTAAGACGTCTTTTGCTTTATTTTTACCAAGTATCTGCTTGATATACTCAAAGTCGCATATATCTAACACGGGATTACTTGGTGTTTCGATAAATACGATCTTAGTATTTTTTGTTAAGTGCTTAAGAACTAAAGGAGGATAACGGAGATCGACAAAGTAGGAATTTATCCCGAATTTCTTAAGCCGTTTTAGAAAACTATAGGTTCCGCCATAAATATTTCGGTGGGCGATTATCTCGTCTCCAGATTTAAGGAGGCTATAAAGCAAGGCCATAATAGCTCCCATCCCGGAGTCAAAAACCTGAGCTGCTTCGCTTTCATGCAGAACGCAGAGTTTATCTTCAAGTTGGCGGTGGTTGGGATTGCTGATTCTTGAATAGGCGTCATATTTCGAAGTGCCGGAAAAAATTTGCCTCCCTTCCTCAACGCTATTATAGCGGAACGTGCTGGTTTGATAGATCGGTTCTGCATGTGATCGGGGCGCCTTTTCCGAACAACCGTCACTACAATGTTCCCCGTGAATAAGCCTGGTCGCCGGTCCAAATTGATACTTATGAGCCATGATATTTCCCCGTTGATTGTAAATGTCCAAGTGATTTAGAGAGTACAGTCTATTGTGACTCTCGTCAATCATAGCTTTTACTTATCTAAGCCACTCTCCAAAAGCCCCAATCCAATTTTTATCCTACTCCTATAGGACAGCTCGTGACAATAAATAGTTACGGATTCATCTTCCTACTAAGCCTGCAAATGATAAAAATTGGATCGGGGCTTTTGGCTAGCTAAGAGGCGGATAAAAATTAGAGTAGGGCTTTTGGCTCGAGACGTCACGATTGTGGATTGATGAAGTATTCTTTTGATTGTTGATAAGCATTTTGTTATGTTAGTATATCGATAATAGGTCTAATTTCTATGTTTAATAAGCTCTTCGGCTTCTGGTCAAAAGATATCGGCATTGATCTGGGTACAGCTAATACCTTGGTTTATGTTCGCGGGAAAGGGATTGTTATTAACGAACCATCTATCGTCGCCGTAAACCAAAAAACAGGCAAAATTCTGGCCATTGGTACTGAAGCTAAGACTATGGTTGGAAGAACCCCTGGTTATATTATGGTCTCCCGTCCGCTTGTATCGGGGGTGGTTTCTGACTTTGAAGTAACTGAGCAGATGCTGAAGTACTTTATTGATAAAGTTCATCAGGAAAGCTATTCTCTAGTTCCAAGGCCACGGGTTGTTATCGGCATTCCTTCGGGTGTAACCGAAGTCGAGAAAAGAGCTGTCGAGGACGCTACTTACAGTGCAGGAGCTCGCGAAGTATATTTGATCGAAGAGCCCATGGCAGCAGCTATTGGAGCAAGATTACCTGTCCAGGAGGCCGTTGCTAATGTGATCGTGGATATCGGCGGCGGGACTACTGAAGTAGCGGTTATCTCGATGGGAGGAGTTATTGCCTCCCGTTCTTTAAGGGTCGCAGGAGACAAGCTTAACGAAGATATAGTTCGTTATATGAGAGAGGAAAAAAATCTTTTGATAGGTGAAGCAACTGCTGAAAATCTGAAGATACACCTTGGTTCTGCCTATGAACTTGAAGATGAGCTTGAGGGACGAGTAAGGGGCAGAGATTTGGTTTCAGGTTTACCAAAGGAAATAACTATAAGTTCAGAAGAAGTCAGAGAAGCTATCCATCGCTCGGTAAGAAGCATTATCATGGCTGTTAAAAATACTATCGAGGAGACACCCCCGGAACTTACTGCTGATCTTATAAACCGGCATATATTTCTTGCCGGCGGGGGAGCATTATTGAAGGGCATAGACAAAGCCATCGCTTTTGAGACTAAATTATTTGCGAAGATAATTGATGATCCTCTCACGGCTGTTGTTCGTGGTTGTGGATTCGTATTGGAGAACGTTGATCAGCTTAAATCAGTCCTCGTCTTTACTAATAGGGAGGGCTATCTTTAGTAATTTTTATTTTTCAATTTTCATTAAATTATCAATGGCACAATTCAATTGGTCATTGATAATTAGTAATTTATCCCTTTGCAGAAGTTTCCTCTAAAGCTGGTGGTTTCAGTATTGGCAGCAATTTTGCTGCTCGTTTTTTTAAATCTAAATATCGCCGAAGGTCCGGTAAATAATCTGGTGCTTCGACTAGTCGAAAAACCGGCTGGAGCTGTCGTATCTAAGTTAAGTAGTGTGAGGTTATTTTTTTCCGGCGCAGCCAAATTTAAAAATTTAGTTCAGGAGAATTTGGATTTGAAAAATAAAAATTTGGAATTATCAGCCCAATTGGCTCAGATGAATAATTTAAGCGAAGAAAATGACTCTTTGAGGAAGGCTTTGAAATTGAATATTAGATCCGGTGCAGTAATCATAGAAGGTGGAATTTTCAGTGCTAATTTCTCGGCGGCCGGCTATACGATGCTTCTAAATAAAGGTAATGAGGATGGAATTTCAATTGGAGATGCAGTTGCATCCCCGGAGGGGGTTCTCGTGGGGCAAGTGTCGGAAGTTTTTAACGGTTATTCTAAGATAGACATTGTCACCAATCCCGGTTTTAAAATAACAGTCCAAACATTAGATTCTCGGGTTTCCGGAATGACCAGAGGCGGTCTATCTGATGGTGTATATATGGATTTTGTAAATCAGGATGAGAATATAAAAGATGGGGATGTTATTGTCACAAGCGGCAACGACCTTATTCCGCCAGCATTGCTGGTAGGAAAGGTTAGTCAGGTAGAATCCAATCCGGTAGATTTGTTTAAAAAGGTAAAAATAAGCCCGGCTATAAGTAGTATTAATCTGGGCCGGGTGTTTGTTATAAAAACAAACTGATGAGTTACCGCTTATTTTTTGTATTTCTGGCCGTAGTTATCTTTAATTATTTTATTGCGTTGCCTATTTTTGGCTTGAAGGAAAGTTTCATAATCCCGATACTCCTAGCTGTTCTTATGATAGTATTTACCGATTATGTTACTATCGCTATTTGGGGCCTATTATTTGGTTTTATATGCGAGGTGATGGGAAGCTTTAATACAGGGACTATCATCATTCCTTTTTATCTCACTCTTTTGATCTATGGGTGGCTGGATAAGTTTTTTAATTTAAAGGCTTCGCGCTATAAGGACGGAGGAGACTTATCTAAATTTTTATATGAATTAATCTCCGTAATCGGAGTGGTCTATATTTCTTTTTCAATAGGATTTTTTACAGACAAAGTTTTTTATGACAAGATGTTGAGATTGCATGATTGGGCCGGAAATTTTTATAATTATGCAACTTTTGGAATAATTCTGGTCCAGTCTGTGATAGTACTTTTGATAATCACTTATTTTAGACAGGAAAAAAGAGCAACATTTAATAAAAGATATGGTCGGATTTAAGAAAGTATATAAAATTTCTATAGATAGCGAAGAATCCGTTACTCCGGAAGAAACTCTCATGGATTCAGGCAGCAGATATTCCGATATGGAAAGGCCTATGACTGATTTTATCTTCAGATTTACTTTTACGGGTTTTTGTATTTGTGTCGGAGCGATACTCATATTTACATTTAAAATCGGAGTTTGGGATAACGGTTACTTCTCGATTCTGGCTTTAAGGAATCGATCGGTTAATTTTGATCTGCCTGCTCCGAGGGGTATAATTTTTGATCATTTAGGCAAACCGCTAGTCAAAAACATTCCAAGTTTTGACCTGCTGGTTGTTTCCCGGGAATTAAAAAATAATTCTCCGGAAACCGATACCTCAATAGGCAAGATTGCCGGAATTCTGCGATTGCCGGCCGATTCTTTCAGGAGCTCTATTCTGGATAACTCTAAAAATAATTCCATGTTTTTTGCCGCCCTAGATCTGTCAAAAGATAAGGCTTTAGCTATAAAATACCAAAATTTGGCCGGTTTTTATCTGATTGCTACGACTAAGAGGTATTATATTGATGGCGGGAAATTTTCTCAGATCGTCGGCTATATCGGCAAGGTAAACAAAACTGATCTCGAAGATATCTATTATTCTCCTACTGATACGATTGGCCGCTTGGGGCTCGAGGCTCAATATGAAAATCAGCTGCGGGGCGAGCATGGCAGTATCCTCTTTGTAAAAGACTCATCCGGAAATACCGGCTCCGATCCTGTTATAGGAAATAGCATTGTATCGACGGTTGATTTTGATCTTCAAAGCGAGTTGCATGACGAGATTTTTAAAATATTGCGCGAAGCCAATTTGCCAAGAGCGGCAGCTATAATTCAAAATCCCCAAACTGGAGCTGTTTTGGCCATGGTTAGCTTCCCAACTTTTGACAATAATGTATTTACTTCTGATTTGTCGGAAAGTGATTATAAGAGATTATTTGAAAATAGATCTCAGCCGTTGTTCAACAGGATCATAAGTGGTCTATATAATCCCGGCTCAACTATAAAGCCATTTATGGGCATGACGGCTTTGCAGGAAAAGGTAGTCACTCCCAATGATACTATCAAAGACTGCGTTAGTCTTACTGTTCCTAACCAATTCGGCAATGCCACCTCATATACATTTAAAAACTGGCGGGCTGATTATGGTCTTTTTAATTTAAAACGATCGATAGCTAATTCTTGCAATATTTACTTCTTCACGATCGGAGGCGGATTTGGCAATATCAAGGGCTTGGGCATTGATCGGATAGATAAATATCTGAAAAACGGCTTTGCTGATTCAAAACTGAGCATAGACTTACCCGGTGAAGAAAAAGGATTTATTCCTACTCCGGATTGGAAGCTCAAAACCAAAGGCGAGAATTGGTATCTTGGAGATACTTACAATACGTCTATAGGGCAAGGCGACCTCCTTGTAACTCCTCTTTGGCTGAGCGGTTATATCTCGGCGATTGCCAACGGCGGGACATTTTACCAGCCTAAAACGGTGGCGAAAATAATGGACAATAGCGGCAATACGACGGATACTATAGATTCCAAAGAATTAGGCAAACTACCTTTTGATCTCCAGATTATAAGCGAGATGAAAAATGATATGAGAGAGACTGTCTTATCGGGAACGGCCCAGCTCCTAAATGATTTGCCTGTTAAAGCTGCAGCTAAGACCGGGACGGCCGAGGTTGTAAAAGGAAAATCGATCAACTCTCTATTCACTGCCTTTGCTCCATTGGATAATCCCGAGATAGAGATAACTGTCTTGGTTGAGGGCTCTGCCTCTAATCAGGGCTATGCCATAAGAATAGCGAACAACGTATTAAAATGGTATTTTACTAAAGGCAGCGATGTTACTTTACCTACGCCGTCTTTGATTGTAAGCCCCGCGGCTGTGGTTCCAAATCCCGCATCGGCAAGCCGCTAGTTGTTATCTCCGGCAATATGTGCTAAAATGCCTTAATTATTAATCCCGTTAGAGACATAGCCAGCAACAGTATTAGATTGGCGGT